>CAZHIK010000134.1:0-13242 GCA_964532635.1 uncultured Enterobacterales bacterium | reverse complement strand
CTGGTGAAGCTCCACGCCCAGTACTGCGAGGATCCCACGGCCCGGGCCTGGAACCTGGATCGCTGTCGGGGCCTCGAGGCCCGGCGCTGTGAGGGCGAGACCTGCAGCTACGAGCACTTCGGCAACTGCTCGGGCTTTCTTGGTGGAGGTGGGTACTTCATCACCGCGGCCCACTGCACCTCGGGTTTCTCGGATGCCGCGCTGGCGGAGGACTCCAGCATCCTGCTGCCCGGCCCGGACGGCATGCCCGCCAGGCAGCTGCGTATCGGCGAGATCCGGGAGGGCAAGCACGACTGGGGCCACCACTGGGTGGCTCTGGACGACGAGGACCCGGTGGACATCGCCGCCGTGCGGGTCGAGGACGGCGACCTGGAGCCCTTCGCCCGCGCCCCGGTGCCCGGCCCCGGCGATCTGCTGTTCATCCTGGGCTACCCCCGGGTCGAGGGCCGCAGCCCCGAGGCGCTGACCGCGGCGGGCTACACCCTGGTCCCCGGCATCCCGGCGGTGAGCTTCGGCCGTGTGGCGGATCCCAACCCCACCCGCGCCCCTCTGTGCAACGTAGAAGGCAAGCAGGAGACCTGGCAGCTGGCCGATCCCTGCCCGGCCGGACCCATCGGCGAAGGCGACGAGGCCAGCTGGACCGGGCCCATCTCCAACGGCCCGTTCCTGACCACCTACGACAGCGTCAACGGCTACTCGGGGGCGCCGGTCTTCGACGCCCAGGGCCGCTGGGTGGGGGTGAACTTCACCATGGCCAGCGACACCAATCCCCAGGACGCCTTCGTCGACCACGCCCGCATGGTGGCCACGCCCGTGGAGCGTGGCCTGGCGCGGCTGCGCGTCCAGTTGGACTGATCCGTGTCCGCGCCCACCAGCACCTCCGGTTCCGCGCGCCTTCCCTGGGTGGTGCTGGGGCTGGCGCTGCTGGTGCTGGTCGCTGCCGGTGCGGGCCTGCTGAGGCCGCGGCTCGAGATCGGTGAGGTGCAGCGGTTGGCTTCGGCCAGGACCGATCAGGCGAGCTTCGAGATCGGTGTGGAGGCCACGCACCCCAGCGCAGTGCTGCGGGTGGAGCCGCGCCCCTGCACCGCGGGGATCACCCTGGACGGCCAGCCCCTGGTCGGTCCTCCCGCCCACCCCCGTGACTGTCACATGGGCGCTGGCGTGGGCCTGCCCTTGGGCACACTGGTCGAGCCGGGTCCCCACTCCCTCGGCGTCACCGCGGTGAGCGATGGCGTCCAGGCCCCGAGCCTCGAGCTGCGGGAGCAGCCGGGCGGGCTGGGCCACGTGGCCCTGATGATCGCTGCCACCTTGGGCCTGGCGGGGGTGCTGGTGTCACTGCAGCAGCTGCTGGCCGCGCAGGGTCGGCGGCGCTGGGCGGCCTGGGCCGCGGTGGCGGGGCTCCTCGGTGCCATGGGGGTCTACCTGCTTGCGGCGCCCCCCGGCCCCTTCCACTTTCCCGAGGTCAGCACGCCCTACCATCGCATACTGGCGGAGGCTCTGCTGCAGGGGCGCGTGAGCCTCGAGCCCGGTGACGCCATCTACGACCTGTGCCAGCACGACGGTCGGCTCTACCTGTGCTGGGGCGCTATGCCGGCGGTGCTGCTGGTGCCGGTGGCCTGGCTGTGGGAGGGCGGGCCCACGGGGACGCTCGCCGGAACCGCGGTGGGCCTGATCACCATGGCAGCCTGGGCCGGTGTCTTCTGGACCCTGCGGCGCAGGGGAACGCTGGAGGTCGGATGGCTGGACCTGGTGCTGCTGGTGGCGTTCTCGGTCTTCGGAACACAGCTGTGGTTCCTGAGCGCCTCGGGTGAAGTCTGGCACCTGGGCCAGAGCTTTGCGGTGATGCTGGGCAGCCTGGCGGTGCTCTGCCTCCTCCCCCGGCGACTGGCAACGGGAGTCCTGGCCACGGCCCTGTTCGGGATGGCGGCCCTGTCGCGCTTCTCCCTGATGTTGCTCTTCCCGGTCTTCGGCCTCATGGCCCTGCTGCTGCACCTCGAGGGCGTGCGGCGCTGGCGGGATGCGCTGCTGCGAGGCGGCCTGCTGGCCCTGCCCCTGTTCGGAGCGCTGGGGGCCCAGCTGCTCTACAATCGGGCTCGCTACGGGGCCCTGCTGGACTTCGGCTGGAGCAAGCAGCTGGGCAGCGATCACCTGATCGACGATCTGGTGGCCCACGGCACCCTCTCCCTCAGCTACCTGCCCCGCAACCTGCGGTCCTACCTGCTCGATCCCCTGGACGTGAGCGCCACCTGGCCCTTCTTCGAGTACAGTGGCCACGGCAACGCGGTGTGGTCCTATCAGCTGGGGCTGTTCGTGTTGCTCTTCGCGGCGTTGGCCACGCTGCCCGCCCTGCCTGGCTCCCTGTGGCGACTGCGCTCTTGGCTGCGTGAGCTCCGGACCGCGGGACCCGAGGCCCTGACCGGGCTGCGTCTGGCGCCTGTGCTGCTGTGGGGCAGTGCGGTGGCCTATGGCGCCTACTGGATCTTCCTGCTGCTGCTGTTCACCACTGGCTGGCGCACCGCGGGCTGCCGGCTGCTGGCCAACGCCCAGCCCTTCTTCCTGGTGCTGCTGGCCTTCGCCTTCGCCCGCCTGCGTGGGGGCTTCATGGCCCGCTACGCCCTGTGGGCCCTGCTGCTGCTGAGCATCCTGGCCCAGACCTGGATCAAGGGGATGATGGCCTAGGCGACCCTGGAGCTACTGCAGGACCTCGCAGACCCAGTTGCCCACCTCCGCGCTCATCAGGGCGTTGTCCAGCAGCACCGGGGGCATGGGGCCGGTGTCTCCGATGACGTCGGTGTTGACCTCGCAGGGGTCGAGGCTGATGACGTCGTAGCGCACGGTCATGTAGTACTGCTTGCCCGACAGGGCGCCCTTGTAGCCGATCTCCACATCCACGTAGCGGGTGCCGCCGCCGCAGCCGCCGGGGGAGCCGCCCACCACCCGCGCGCCGGTGGTCTCACCCACCATGGGGTGGCCCACCTCGAGGGTGCCCTGGGCGATGTCCTTCAGCTTGCCCTCGGGGATGGCGACGCCCACGGTGCAGTGCACCGCACCGAGGGTGATGAAGAGCAGGGCGGCGGGGACGAGGACACGGCGGTTCATGGGCTTCCTCCAGGGGTGCACTACGGAACGACCTAACGCCTTGTTTCGAGCGCGGGCGCATCACGTCAGGCTTCGATAGGAGCCATGCTCTCGACCCACCGCCCCGAGGAGCTGACATGGCCATCCAGGTCGACCACGACGCCTGCATCGTCTGCGGGTCCTGCATCCCGGCCTGCCCCACCAACTGTCTGTCCCTCGCCGATGACGCCGAGCCGCGGCTGGTGGTGGACGAGCCCCTGTGTGCCGAGTGCTCGGCCTGCATCCCGGCCTGCCCGGTCGAAGCGCTGGACTTCGACGACGACGCTGTCGAAGCCAAGCACAAGAAGCAGGGCGTGCCCGACCTCGAAAAGCCCTACGAGCCCCCCAAGCGCAGCCCGCCCCGCCCTGCCACCATCCCGGACGAGCAGGACCCGGAGCACGAGCGCTTCGATCCCTTGAGCTGGCGCCCCGGCGGTGGTGCGTTCCGGCGGGCGGTCAAGCGGAGGCTGCGGGGGGGCTAGCAGCGCTCACCTGGTGTCGGTGACCACGCCCCCCTTGCACGCGACGACAGCGGCTCCACGGTAGGCTCCGTCATGGGAGTAGCCGCCGCCCATGGGACGACATCCCGGCGGTAGGGCGGTGGTGTCCAGGTCGGAGTCATCGATCCGGCCCGAGCTGCGCACGCGGTAGTGAGGCACCTCGAACGCCGCGCAGACGTAGGCGGTCTGGGTGGGGCTGTCCGCCAACGCGGTGGCGTGCGACAGCGCGTAGCCTCCAGCGGCGGCGGCGACGACGATGAGTAGGGCCTTGTTGGACATGATCGCGGCTCTCCGGGTCCGGGAGCGCGATCCTATCAGGGGCTGCGGCCCGCGTACCCCAACAACCGCATCGGCCCCGCGCGGCGGATCCGCTCGAGCTCGGCGCCGTCTCGGGCCAGCAGGCTGCCGGCGAAGCCCAGAGCGTTGATGGAGCAGCCCTGCCAGCCTTCGCGACGCCGGGGGACGAGCAGCATCCAACGGCGGGTGACCAGCAGGTTGTAGGGGCCGGGCTGGGTGCCGCTTCCGGGCTGGCGAGGGAGGCCCACGGCTTCCAGCAGGCGGTGGTAGAGGCCGAGGCTGGCTACGGCGGCCTGGCGGCAATCTCCCAGCAGGTTGGCGGGCAAGCGGGCCAGGGCGTGCTCGAAGGGCAGCCCCAGGGAGTGGCCGATGCCGTCGTGGAAGTCGGCGAAACGCAGCCGGGCCTCGAGGGGCACCCCGGGTTCGCCGGGGTGCATGGGCAGCGAGATGAGCTGCAGGTGCTTGTGGGGCTGGCTGGCGCCGGCCAGCCGACCGCCGTTGTAGAAGCCCAGCCCGTCGATGCCCGCCAGGCCCAGCCACAGGGCGTGAAGGTCGGCCACTGTGAGCAGGCGCTCCTGGGGCTCGAAGTCCCGGGTGACGATCAGCAGGTGCTCTCCGAGGGCCGGGAACTTGTTGAGCACGCAGCAGTGGGTGGGGGAGAGATCGCCCAACAGCAGGTGGGGGTCGCAGGGGCCGAAGGGGTCGCTGGGCCTGCCCTGGGCGGCCCTACGCCGCTGGTCCTGGGTGACCCGCTCGCGCTCGCGGATGCTCTCGAGCACCCGCAGCTGGAAGCGCACGCCGGCGTGCTCGGCGATCTCCACCCGGGTGGGCAGGGGCTCCAGGGCGCCGCAGGCCAGGGCCACCTGGGTGACCTCCCGTGACCGCGCGGGAAGCTCGGCGGGGCGGAGGTCGCGGGTGTGGGGAGTGGGCAGTGAGGGCATGGCCGTATGGGGGGGTATCCCGACCTGGATGGCGTGGGCGCTGCGAGAGTTGACGGGCGGAGGTGCTCGGTGCTCTACAGGTGGAACGCGTCATTCCTCGGAGGGCGGGGCCACTCTTCGGAGAATCACTCGGAATGCGCGTCATTCCTCGGAGGGTGGGGCCACTCCGCGGAGAATCACTCGGAATGCGCGTCATTCCTCGGAGGGTGGGGCCACTCATCGGAGGATCACTCGGAACGCGCGTCATTCCTCGGAGGGCGGGGCCACTCTTCGGAGAATCACTCGGAATGCGCGTCATTCCTCGGAGGGTGGGGCCACTCCGCGGAGAATCACTCGGAATGCGCGTCATTCCTCAGAGGGTGGGGCCACTCATCGGAGGATCCCTCGGAGCACGAGCCGGTGTTCTTCCCCGAGGTCCCGCGCGCTGCCACCGGGCTACAGCTTGTCTCGTCACCTTGGAGTCCCCTTTGTTCCCCTGTCACCGTGCACTCCTGCTGCTGTTCCTCATCCCCGCCAGCGCCCTGCTCGCCGGCGATGCTCCCAAGCTCACCCGCGCCCTCGAGCCTGCGGTGCCGCCGGATATCCCGGACTTCGGCGCTGGCGAGCCTCAGCTCATGCAGCCCTTGGCCTTCGAGGAGGCCTCGCTGCAGCAGGCTGCGACCACCACCTCTCTCCCGGCGGTCGCGCCCTTCGAGCTGCGGGTCCACGAGTACCCGGTGACCAGCTTCTCCACATGGGTGGTCGAGGTGCTGCGCGAGGGCCAACGCCACGCCCTGTTCACCCACGTGGACGCTTGGGTGGGGCCCCACTCCCTCTCCTCCGACGGCCGGCACCTCTACCTGTCGAACCACCTGCTGCAGGCCGACAGCAGCTGGCGTCAGCTGCGCCGCATCGTGCGGCTGGAGGACAAGCGCCGGGTGGCCCTGCCTCGGCTGGACTGCACCGAGCGCGGCGGCTTCTGGGACGGCGAACGCCTGATCACCTATGGGCTGAACAGCGAGGAGTGCTGTCCGGCACCGGGACTCTCCACGCCCGTCTGTGTCTGGAACACCGCCGGTGAGCTGCAGGGACTGGCGGAGGTCCACGCCTGCTGGCACGCCTACGCCGCCGAAGCGCTCTCCTCGCAGATCGGCCTGCTGTCCGCCGATCCCGTCGTGCTCTGGCTGTACAACGGCGACTGCCCCTCCATGGCCGATCCCGACGCCGCCTGCATGGTGCACATGCAGGAATTGGGCGGTGAGCGCCGCGCCCGCAGCCTGGAGCTGCCCGGTGCCCGCGGCGAGGAGGGCTGCGCAGCCGCCGAGGCGATCACCATCGAGCCCGGGGCCTCCAGCTTCGAGCAGGACTCGTGGAGCGCCGTGCCTTCAGCCGCGACGGACTAGCTCTCTCAACCAGCCCCAGGGCCGTCCGTCGATGGCGGCCAGGCCCACGGCGATCAGGGCCATCCCGCCCAGCTGGTGCACCTCGAGCCGCTCGCCCAGGAAGATCGCCCCCAGGCCGATGGCGCTCACCGGGATCAGGAAGGTCACCAGCATCAGGTTGGTGGCGCCCGCTCGCGCGATGAGCCGGAAGTAGAGCAGGTAGGCCAGTGCGGTGCTGAGCAAGGCCATGGCCAGCACCGCCGCGAGGCTGGTCGCGCCCGGGAGCGGCAGGGCCCAGGGCCGGTCCACCAGCAGGGCCACGGGCAGCATCAGGAAGGCGGTCGCGGAGACCTGGCTGGCGGCCAGCACCAGGGGGGGCGTGCTCGCCAGCCGTCGCACGTAGATCCCGGACCAGGCGTAGCACAGGGCCGCGGCCACGGGTGCGGCCTGGGCCAGCAGGTCGAGCCGCGCGCCGGCCAGGGCGTCCAGGCCCATCATCACCGCCACTCCAGCGAGTCCCGCGATCACGCCGACCAGTTTGCCAGGGCTCATGCGCTCGTCGCGGGTCATGCGGTGGGCCAGCAGCACCGTGAACAGGGGAGCGGTGGCGGTGAGCACCGAGGCCAGCCCGCCGTCGATGCGGGTCTGGCCCCAGACGATGAGGCTGAAGGGCAGGCAGTTGTTCACCACGGCCAGCAACACCATGGGCCGCCAGGCCGCCCAGCCCCGAGGCAGGGACAGCCCCCGCAGTCGCACCACCGCCAGCAGCAGCACCGCGGCCAGGGCCGTGCGCGCGAACACGATGCTGAAGGGGCGCAGACCCTCGAGGGCCAGCTCCGCGAAGAAGAACGAGCCTCCCCACAGCAGGGACAGCACGCCCAGCGTGCTCCACTCGGCGGCGCCCATGCGGGTCTGGATCGGTGCGGTGCGGTCCACTGCGCTCCGGGGTTTGCTCGTTTCCTGTCAGGGCGGGGGGCCGATACGCTATCCTGGCCGCGACAGCTCGCGTCGCGTCGCGTTGGAGCCTCCCATGTCCCTGCGCCTCCTCCCTCTCGCCTTGCTGGCAGCCCTCCTGGGCTGTCCGCCGCCCGCAGGCGAGGACACCCAGGACAGCGAGCCTGTGGACACCGGAGAGATGGAGCCCCTCGAGCCCCTGTTCTCCTTCGCAGTGCTGGCTGATCCGCACCTGTACGGGAGCGCTGACAACGACGCCCGCGCCGAGGCCGCCGTGGCCTGGGTGAACGAGCACGCGGGGGAGCGGGGCATCGAGCTGGTGATCCTCGTGGGGGACATCGCCTGGAACACCGGCACCGAGACGGCTCCGGGGCTGTTCGCGGAGCTGGCGGTCCCCTGGGTGCCGGTCACCGGCGACAACGAGATCCAGTCCAGCGACGAGGAGGCCTTCTACCTGGCCTTCGAGCCCCAGTGGCAGGCCCTGGGTGGGGAGCTGGACAGCTTCGCGTACGCCCCGATGCCCGTGGACAACCCCGAGCACGACGCCCAGTCCTGGTTCACAAACCTGGTGTTCCAGCATCGTGGCGTGACCTTCATCGGGCTGGACTGGTGCAGTCGCACCATCGGCGGGGTCTTCGGCGAGATGGCCGACCTCCACGACTTCGACGGCGCCACCTTCGACTGGTGGCTGGCCGCGCTCGAGGGGGTGGACGAGACCACCCGGGACAGCGTGGTCATGTTCTCGCACCATCCCATGCACCTGAGCCCCGCCGCCTTCGATCTGGCGGAGATGGAGACCCTCGAGACCGCTTCCACCGCCTCCTGGCCGCAGATCCACGCCAGCCTCGCCGGCCACTACCACATGGACGGCGACGAGGTGTTGGACTCTGGGGCCTGGGAGGTCTTCGTCACCGACGCCACCTGGGACGACGAGAACCGGCTGCGGGTCGTGGACGTCAGCTCCAACGGCCGCCTCTTCGCCTACGAGCACGAGCTCGTGGCGGTGGAGTGAGCCGCTCATGATCCGCTCCTCCCTGCGCTGGCTGCGCACCTCCACCCTGCTGGTCGTCGGCTACCTGCTCTTGGCGGTGGTCATCAGCTGGCCCCTGGTGCTGCAGCTGCAGGAAGGGCTGCTGGGCACCCCCACCATGGATCAGGTGGACACCGCCTGGCTGCGCCTCGCCGCGGCCCGCTGGCTCACCGGCCAGGATCCCGGCATCTTCGTGCCCCTGGGCTACCCCTTGGCGTCGGTGGTGCCCAACTGGGTGGACCACATCATCGGAGCCCCGCTGGCCCTGCTGCTGCCCTGGCCTCTGGCCGACAACCTGTTCTGGCTGTTCCTGATCGCGGCCAACGGCTTGGCCGGTCACCATCTCGGCCGCCAGCTGGGGGGCAGCCACGGCGCGGGCCTGCTCTGCGGTGTGGGCTTCGCCATCGCAGAGCCGGTGCTGCGGGAGATCAACGCCAGCCACGCCCCCCAGGCCCTGCTGCTCTGGTCGCCCCTGTTCCTGGCCGCCCTGCTGCGCGCCCTGGGCGCCAGAGGCCGAAAGCGGGACGCGCTGCTGGCTGGTCTGTTCTTCGCCCTCTCCTCCCTGACCTACTGGTACCAGGGGCTGTTCCTGGCCATGCTGGCCGCGCCGGTGCTGGTGTACGAGTCCAACCGTGCCCAGCACGAGGGGCGCCTGAAGCCCCTGGCCTGGCGCTTGGCCCTAGCCGCAGCCGTGGCCGGAGTGCTCTGCGGCCCCTTGCTGGCGATGTCGATGTCCTCGGCGCCCGAGCTTGCGGGGCTGGGGGAGCTGGCCAGGGTTCCCGGTGCCCAGCAGCTCGGTGTGCCGCCCGAGCATGCGTGGACCTTCCTGCACGGCAGCGACATCGGCTGGCTGTGGCGGGCGGAGCCTATCGCCACGGCATCGCGGCTCAGTCCCGTGCTGTTGCTCGCGGCCTTGGTGGGGGGCTTGCGCGCGAAGCAGGGCCGCTGGCCCTGGGTGGTGGCGGCGCTGCTCGGTGGCCTGCTGCTGATGGGGCCCTACCTGCAGTGGGACGGTGAGCCCGTCATCGCCTCGGGGCGCTTGCAGCCGCTGCCGGGCTTGCTGCTGGCGGAGGTCTCCGACGCCGTGGCCAGGCTCCACTGGCCCCAGCGTTGGGCCGTGATCGTACCCCTGGCTCTGCTGCCCCTGGTGGCCCGGGTCCCGCGCCCCACCCTCTGGGCTGTGGTGCTGCTGGTGGAGACGGTGCTGTTGTCGGGCAACGCGCCCCTGACCGTCAGCCCGGTGGACAGCTTCGCCGGCTGGTCGGCCCTGCGGCACAGCAACGGTCCGGTGCTTGTGCTGCCCCAGGAGCGCCAAGCCGACGGTCCCTCCACCATGGGGTTGGTCTTCCGGGCCTGCCGCGCGCCCTTGGCCAACGAGCTTGGCATCCCGCCGCGGGCGGCCCAGCCTCTGGCGTTCCGCAACTGGCACGAGAGCCTGTCCCTGCGTCGCTGGTACCGGGATCTCCGGGGGGTAGGCCAGCCGGGTGCGGCGCCCCCGGGCATCGAGGATCAGCTCCTCATCCAGGGCATCGGGGCTGTGGCCCTGGACGTCACCCCCGGCGGTGTGCTGCCGCCTCGGAAGAGCGCAGAGCTGGTGACCGCCCTCTCCCGGGTGCTCGGTGAGCCGGTGGACTATGGACCAGCCATCGTGTGGTGGATCGCGGAGCCTCGGATCCGGCCGGAGCCCATGCCCGATGCCCAGGCCTGGCGCCTCGAGCGCCACGAGGCCCTGGTGGCCGAGGGCTGGCAGCGGGGTCGGCCCTGATCCGGGAGCGCTGGGCGGGGCCACTGATAGCCGGTGCTGTGGCGGCGCTGGTGGTGCTGCTGTGTTCCTGGCCGGTGGTCCTGCACCCGGGCAGCTGGACGATCGGTGCCAGCCAGGCGGACTTCTATGGCATCGCCTTCGGCATGGACCGCCTGGCCGATCACCTCCTCGCCTTCGGGTGGCCGGAGCTGCACACCACCGCCCTCGAGTACCCGGCCGGCGCCACCCTGCTGATCACCGATCTGCCGGAGATGATCCTCCTGGCACCCATCACCGGGCTGTTGGGACCCGCCGTGGCCTTCAACCTGCTGCAGCTGCTGCACCACGCCCTGGCCGCGGCCGCGGCCTGGTGGTGCGCTCGCACCCTGGGCCTCGCCCCGCAGGGCAGGGCCGTCGCGGCCCTGGCCTTCGCTTTCGCACCCGCGCTTGTGGGCACCACCTTCAACCAGAATCCCGACGCCTCCGCCTGGTTCTGGGTGCCGCTGGCGGCGGGCCTGGCCGGCAGCGCCACGGGCTGGAAGCGGGCCGCCCTGGCAGGGCTCTGCGCGGGGCTCGCCGCATGGTTCACCCCGTACGCGGGCGTCATGGCGGGGGTGAGTGTGCTGCTGCTGCTGCCAGGGATGGACTGGCGTCGCTGGTCGGCAGCGCTGGGCACCATGGCCGTGGTCGGGGGGGCCGGTGCCCTGCTCGCGTGGTGGTCGGTCCAGGGTCCCTTCAGCGCGGTCCACAAGCCGGGAGCCACCGTGGCGCTTCACGGATCGGCGTTGTTCGTCGGGCTGCTGCGGCCGTGGCCGGAGGTCCACACCAACCTCGAGTGGGAAGCCTCGCGCTTCGTGCACGACGCCTACCTGGGCCTCTCCCTCATGCTCCTGGGCGTCGTGGGTGCCTGGAGAGCCCGCCGCTGGCGCTGGCTGGTGCTGGCCGTGGCGGGAGTCCTGATGGCGCTGGGACCCGTGCTCTACCCAGGGCCGGAGCTCATCGTGCGCAATCCCCTGTGGAGCCTGGGCAACCGCTTGGGCATGGTGCAGCTGTGGCAGTACCACCGCTACGCGGCCCTGGCGGCGCTCGCCTTGGGGCTGGGGGCTGGCTGGTTCGCCCAGCGGCTGGGGCGCTGGGGCTGGGCCGTGGTGGTGGTGGTGGCCCTGGACCTGCTGGTCCTCACCGGCGCCTGGCAGCGACTGGGAGCGGCGCCCATCTTCGACGATGGGGCCTGCGCCCTGCTCGAGGAGCTGCCCGCGGGGCCGGTCTACGATCTGCCGCCCGGGAGCCACGAGCTGTGGCTGTACAGCGCAGCATGCCACGGTCGGCCGGTGCAGTCGGGCATCAACCGTCCGGAGTCCCGCTACCTGGCCACCGCCATGAAGGCCAAGGCGGGCGCCGATGTCAGGGCGCGGCTGGCGGTGTTGAAGGCGGCGGACTTCCGCTGGGTGGTCTTCCACCCCGACGCCCCTGGAGGGGTGGAACGGGATCCCATGGTGGCGCTGCTGGCTGGGTGTGTGGTGGCGGAGAACGACGCCGGGGTGAAGGTCATGGACCTGCAGGCTTGCGCCGTGGAGCTGCCCGAGATCGGCCCCCTTCCGACTCCCAGGGGTCCCGGGCACTAGGCCGCTCGAGCGGGACCAGGACATCCGCGCCGTCAGCCGCCAGCATCATGTGGACCTTGGCGGGGACCGGCGGCAGGCCGCAGCTCTGCGCGGGAGTGTCGGTGTCGAGGAGCCAGGCCTTGGCCCCGTCGCCGTCGTGATCCGCGGGGCCCAGGACCTGCTCGAGCAGGGTGGTGAGCTCGTCGGCCGCCGGCTCGCCCTCGAGGAGGACCAGTCCCGCCACCCCGCGCAGGGACAGGGCCCGGGCGTCGGCCTGGGCGCAGGCCAGGGCTTCGGGCCACAGCTCTCCAGTGGCCCCGGGCAGGGGGGGCTGGCCCGGGCGTGCGCCGTGACCGGCCGCGGCGAACTGGCGATTGACCGCCAGCCGCGTGATGGCGCTCCAGCGCAGGGAGGTGTCGGAGATCACCGCTGGCGTGGCGGTGATGGGACGATCGTGCTGGGGCTGCCACAGGTGGCTGCGGGCCGCCTGCAGCTTGATGCCTCGGCCCACCGAGACCTCGAGGGGCAGCATGATGACCGCTCCGGGCGGCAGGACCTCGATGGCGTCGAGCGCGAAGCCCGGAACCCGGGGTTCGAAGCCGGGGCGCTCGAGGGTGGCCCGTCGGGGCCAGCTGCTCTGGTCGGCCAGCACCAGCAGCACCAGCATGGCACCCAGTACGCCCCGCTGCCAGCCGCGGCTCAGCCGGGCCATGACGTCCTGACTGCCGTGGACGGCGGCCAGCCCCAGGGGCAGCGGCAGCAGCACTCCCAGCCGGCTCCAGGCCTTGAGGTTGGCCAGGGGCGGGGCCAGGGCCGTGAGCCAACCGGCGGGCAGCGGGATCATCCTGGGCTGGCCGTCGTGCTGGGTGGCGATGGCGGGTCCCAGGGAGAGCACGGTGAGCCATAGCCCCAGCAGCAGCCAGCCGAGGGCCTTGCGTGGGCGGAGCGCCGCTCCGAGGACGGCCAGCAGCAGCAGGACCACGCCGGGGTAGGGCGGCTGGTCCAGCAGAGGCTCCAGGTCGGGCAGGGGGCCCAGGCGGATCAGGGTGAGCAGGGTGCCCAGGTCGCGCTCTGGCATGGGTCGCGGTGGAGCGGACAGCAGGGGTGAGCTGCCCGGTGGGGGGTAGAGCAGCAGGGCGGCCACCATGACCGCGGTGACCAGCGCGGCCAGCCCGCCCACCAGGGCCAAGCGCCCCAGGGTCCGGCGCCAGTCTCGCCCGGCGCTCACCAGCAGGCCGAGGGCCAGAGGGAGCACCAGCAGGGCGGCGAAGACGGCGACGTAGCTGCCCCCCAGGCCTACGCCCCCCAGCAGCAGGCCGGCCCCCACGCCGCTGGCCCAGCCGGCCTTGCCGCGCACGAAGCGCAGCATCAGCGCCAGCTGCCAGGGCATCAGGACCGCCGGCAGGTACTCGCTGCGCCCCATGTGGGGGTGGGAGAGCAGGAAGGCTCCGCCACAGAACGCCGCGGTGAGCAGGGCCGCGGACCAGGGGGCGCCGGGCTCGTCCCCGACCAGCGCGCGGGCCGCGGCCACGCAGCCCAGCGCGCCCACCACCAGCGCGCCGGCGTGCAGCAGGTTCCAGCCCAGCACCGCGCCACCGATCCCGCCTCCGCCCAGCCAGTAGCCGGGCAGGAAGAGCAGCAGGTCCACCGGGTCCACCAGGTGGGCCTCGAAGCCCTCGGGGAAGCCGAGATCG
>CAZHIK010000133.1:0-13277 GCA_964532635.1 uncultured Enterobacterales bacterium | reverse complement strand
GCGCCCACGCTCATCATCGACGTGGAGAGCAGCATGAGGGCGACGCCGAGCACCGTGTTACCCATGCCGCTCCTCGGTGGCCGCTGCGGAAGAGCACCGTAGCCACAGGGTTCGATAGCACGAGGCACCATGCGCTTCCCCTCCCCTCTCTCGCTGGCCGCCCTGCTCCTGACCTCTGTCGTCACCCTGCCCGCCCTGGCCGGTGGAGGCAGGGTGCTGGACTTCGAAGGCACCCCCGGGGCCGACGGTGTGCCAGCGCCATGGAAGTTCGAGCGCTGGTCGCCCATGGTGAGCTTCGGCGACTACGTCGCCAAGGCTTCGGTGGTCGCCGCCAGCGGGCCGGGGGCCCCCGCCGGCAAGGTGCTGAAGGTGGAGTGCCTCGAGGCCGGGTTCCTCGTCGGCAGCGAGCGGGACATCGACCTGTCGAGCTCCCGGAACGCCAGCTGGTCCTGGCGCGCCGACACCCTGCCCAACGGCGCCAGCTTCCGCGCCCGCGAGACCAACGACCAGGTGCTGCAGCTGCTCTTCGGTTTCGAGGGGGGACAGATCCTGGGCTACATCTGGGACAGCACAGGAACCGCGGGGGCCCGCGGCAGCGGCCTCTCCTGGCGCGAGGACGTGCGCGTGATCGTGCTGCGGGCCGGCGCCACCCACCGTGGAAGCTGGGTCCGCGAGGAGCGCGATCTGGTGGCCGACTTCGAGCGGCTCTTCGGCCACCCGCCCCCCGGCCCCCTGAAGGGCCTGGCGGTGCAGAGCAACTGCCAGCACACCGAGTCCTCTGGTCTCGGCTACATCGGGGCTGTGACGCTGTCCTCCGACTGAACCCACACCGGGGGCTGGGGATGCGATACGCTGTGGGCGCCAAACGCCCGGAGTGAACATGCCTCGCGATCTCGACAAGAGCCTCGGCTACTGGGGCCGCATCCTCAACGTGGATCTCAGCGCGCAGTCCGCGGAGCACGAGGATCTGCCCGACGAGCTGTACGAGCGCTTCCTGGGGGGCATCGGGCTGGCGGCCAAGCTGCTGTGGGACCGCATCCCTGCGGGCGCGGATCCCATGGGCCCCGACAACGTGCTCGCCTTCGTCCCGGGCCTGCTCACCGACACCGGCAGCCTCTTCACCGGCCGCTTCATGGTGGCCGGCAAGTCACCGGCCAGCGGAGGCTGGGGTGACGCCAACTGCGGAGGCTTCTTCTCCCCCTTCCTCAAGCGCTGCCGCATCGACGGACTGTTCGTGCGAGGGAACTCGGACAAGCCCGTCTACCTTCTGCTCGACGGCGACAAGGCCGAGATCCTCGACGCCTCCGAGCTGTGGGGCCTGGACACCGGCGCCACCGAAGAGAAGCTGAAGGAGATCCACGGAAAGCGCTGCCAGGTGGCCTGCATCGGCCCCGCTGGCGAGCGCAAGAGCTTCCTGGCGGGCATCTGCAACGACGACGGCCGGATCGCCGCCCGCGGCGGACTGGGTGGCGTGATGGGTGCCAAGGGCCTCAAGGCGGTGGTAGCCACGGGCAAGGCTCGTGTGGCGGTCTCCGACAAGCCGCGCATGAAGCAGCTCACCAAGGACTTCAAGGCCGCCATCAGCATCGACAGCCCCATGAACAAGCTGCTGGGCGACTTCTTGCTGGGCACCGCCGGCAAGCTCACGCGCATCCTGCCCGCCATGACCCGCCAACCTTCAGACCTCTGGCGCCTGCTGCTGGCTCGCTTCGGCACCCCGGCCCTGACCGCCATGTCCGCCGAGAGCGGCGACAGCCCCATCAAGAACTGGGGCGGCTCGGTCAAGGACTTCCCCTTGGCTCGCTCCCAGAAGATCGGCGCCGAGGCGGTCTGCGCTCACGAGGTGGAGAAGTACGGCTGCTTCTCCTGCCCGCTGCGCTGTGGCGGCATCGTCTCCTATGAGCAAGGCGCCCGCCCCATCGAGCGGATGCACAAGCCCGAGTACGAGACCCTGTGCGCCTTCGGGAGCCTGCTGCTCAACGACGACCTGGGCTCCATCATGGTCTGCAACGACCTGTGCAACCAGGCTGGCATCGACACCATCTCCACTGGGGCCGCCGTGGCCTTCGCCATCGAGTGCTTCGAGCACGGCCTGCTCACCACCGACGACACCGACGGCCTCGAGCTGGCCTGGGGTGACGCCGCGTCCATCGTCACCCTGGTTGAGCGCATCATCGCCCGTGAAGGCATCGGTGATCTGCTGGCCGATGGCGTCAAGCCCGCGGCCGAGCGCATCGGCAAGGGGGCGGATCGGTTCGCGATCCACAGTGGGGGCATCGAAGCTCCCATGCACGACTCCAAGTTCGACCCCGGCTACCTGGCCACCTACACCTGCGAGCCCACCCCGGGGCACCACACCATCTCGTCGTTCACCTACCTGGAGCTGCAGGTCCTCGAGAAGCAGTTCTCCCGCGCGCCCAAGCTGCCCCCCATCGCCTTCAAGCGCAGCAAGAGCAAGCCCGAGGGCAAGGGCGAGATGCTGGCGGTGGACTCCTTCTACAAGATGCTGGTGGACGCCACCGGGGCCTGCTTCTTCGGCACCCAGGTGGGCGGTCCGCTGCCCCTGGTGGACTGGATGAACGCCGCCACCGGCTGGAGCCTGTCCGCCGACGACTACCTTGCAATCGGCGAGCGCATCCACCAGCTACGCCACGCCTTCAACGTCCGAGAGGGCATCAACCCTGCCAAGGACTGCCAGCCCCACCCGCGGCTGTACGGCGATCCCCCCCTGAGCTCGGGCCCCTTCCGCGGCACCACCCTGGATGCCCAGGGCTTCATCGCCGAGTACTACCGCGCCATGCGGTGGGACGAGGACGACGGCCGCACCGACCAGACCCACCTGGCCCAGATAGGGCTGCCCGAGGTGGCGGAGAAGCTCTACGAGGACTAGGCCGCGGGATCAATAGAGCGACTCCACGCGCTCCGCGAAGCCCAGGCGCACGCCCAGCGACGTGGCCAGCCGCCAGACCACCTCCCCCTCGGGGGTCACCTCGTCGATCTGCCCAGCGGGGGACCACACCGCTGCCGTGTTGCCGTTGTGCAGCCGCTGTGCGTTGCCGAGCACGTCGATGAACTCGATGTCGTCCGGCTGCCAGGACCAGGCCAGCTCCACCGTGCCCTCACCGGGGTCGACCTCCAGCTCCACCACGCTGGCCTGGACGGTGCCCGAGCCCCCTTCGTTCAGCACGAGGTAGCGGTCGCCGACCCGCTCCACGCTGTGGGGGTGGAAGAACATGTCCGGCGAGGCGTGCATCGCTCCCGGCACGTCGGCCGAGGCCGCCGCCAGCCAGGCGGTCTCTCCGCTCTGACGGTCCACCACCACCATCCCGCTCCAGTTTCGAGCGGTGGCCAGGTAGGCGTCGTCCACCGGATCGTAGGCGATCCCGTTGAGAGCCGAGGCCGTGTCCGACATGGGGTCTCCAGACCAGCTCAGACCCAGGGTCGGCTCACAGCTGCGCTCGGGCTCCACCACCTGCAGGTCCGACCAGACCAGGCGCTCTCCGCCGCCCTCGTTGACCTCGAGGATGCCCATGCCCAGGTCCACGACCTCATCGCCGTCGGCGCAGACCACCCACGCCAGGGCGCCGAAGGTCTCGTCATCGACGGGCACGAAGTCGGTGTGGCCCCCCATGACCCGGGTGCTGCTGATGGCAACGCCGTCGAAGCCCGTCCGCTCGATGGTGGCTTCCTCGTGAGGGCCACCGGCGGACCCCATGATCAGGACACCGTCCTTGGCTGGGGAGAGGAAGGCCCGGAAGCCCGCGCTCTGGGGCGAAGCCCAGATTGGATGCCCCTCCGCGTCGTAGACCACCACCAGGTCCATCCCCGGGGCGTAGATCGGCGTGAGGGTGTAGCCCCCCGCTGCCTGCTCCGGGTCCAGGGTGGTGACGGTCACGGCGGGGACCTCGAAGGTGAAGCTGCCGGTGGTGACGCTCCGCTCGGGTGGGCAGAGGTCCCCCTCCTCGGCGTGGACGACCACCTGCAGCTGGACCTCACTCTGCTCCCTGAAGCCCCACAACAGGACCTCCTGGTCGGTGACGGCCTCGGGCGCCTGGATCCGATGTTCCAGCTCGGCGCCGCCGAAGAGCACCGTCCCCGTCATGGGCTGGGTGGTCCGCCAGCTCACCCGAGCCACGGTGGGCACGTCGGTCAACTCCACCGACAGCTCGGTGACGGTCGAGCCTTCGCCCACCTCCACCGCTGTGCACTCGGCGACGGTGCTGGTGTCGCCCGTCTCGCCAGTCTCGCCAGTCTCGCCAGTCTCGCCCGGCGCCGAGCCCGTCTCCACCGGTTCCGAGGAGTCACCGGACTCATGGGGGCAGCCGACGCAGAGCGCCAGCGAGAGTAGCTTGGGGATGCGGTGCATGGTCGACCTCTGGCTGCCACAGCCATCCCATCCCTTGGCGTGAACCGCCACCGCAAGGCTGTCATGGAGGTGTGAGCGCTGCAACAACGCTGCGCCAGCACAGCTCCCGCGTTCAGCCAGGGCGAGCTACCACCCGGATCAGAACTTGGGCCAGGACACCACGGTCAGACCGTCGAGGGTGGTGGTGCCGCCGCCCACTGTGTCCGTCAGTGAGACCGAGCCGCCGGTGATCTCGCCCCAGACGTACTCACCATCTTCGCTGATGCCCTGGGCGGTGAAGACGGCCGAACCGTCGCCGCTACCCTGATAGTAGAAGTCGAAGTCGCTGGAGACGATCACATCGGTCCAGAGCACATCACCGATGGGGTACTCGCCCTGGACGTTGATGTTGCCCTCGACCTGGATGTTCACCTGCTGCTCGCCGTGGTCGCCCACGATGTAGCTGGTGTTTCCCGAGGCGAACCAGTAGCCGGGCTCCCCCGAGTACGACGTGGAGCCGAAGGTGGCCTCGAACTCGGGATCGGTGGGCTCCATGTAGGTGGCGTCGGAGTCGGCGTCGGTGTCGGTGTCGGTGTCGGTGTCGGTGTCGCCGTCCGCGTCGGTGTCGGTGTCGGTGTCCGCGTCGGTGTCGGTGTCGGTGTCACCCTCGGGGGTGCCGGTGTCGTCGGGATCTTCCTTGTCTCCGCAGGAGATGAGGAGTGCGATGGAGAGGGTGAGCAGGGTGGTGAGTGCGCGCATGGGTCCTCCGTTGTCCACCACGGTACACCGCGCCGCCCCGCGATCCAAGCGCGGGGGGCGCGAGCCGAAGAGGACCAAGCGGCCTACAGCGCGTCCAGGGCCTGGATGATCTGCTTCTTGGTGTGGCCGGAGCCCAGATCGAGGCCGTGGGCCTCGGCCAGCTGGAGCAGCTCGGCCTTCTTCATGGCCATGGACCAGGTCTTCCGGATGGGCGCGGGGGCGGCCGGCGCGCGGAAGCGCAGGATGTACTCCATGGTCTCAGCGAAGACCTGGTCGCGCTCGCTGTCCTGTCCCATCTCGTGGCCCGACTTGGTGAACCAGTGGATCTCCCGGTGCTGGGACGAGACGTCGCGGTAGATGACGTTGGCCGAAGACGGGGAGATGATCTGATCGGCCTTGGAGTGCATCACGCAGATTGGAACCTTCAGCTGACCCAACCGCAGGCCGGTGTCGCGGGCGAAGTAGCGAAGGGAGGTGAACGCTTCGGTGGGGAAGCGCGGGTAGTTCTCGGACTCCAGGGCCAGGCTCATGTCGTTGAACGCGTTGGGGGCAGGCCAGGTGTCGATGAAGCGTGCCATGACCCCAGCCAGGGGGGTGAGCGGATCCTTGAACAGCAGCGAGGCCGCCCAGGTGCAGATGCCGCAGACGAGGTCCGGGTGGCGGATGCCCAGGTTGATGGAGATCAGCCCACCCATGGACAGCCCCACCACCACGACCCTGTCCACTTCCTCGGCCAGTTCCATCAGGGCCTTCTCGGCGTCGTCGAGCCAGTCCTGGGCCGTGCAGCCCTCGAGGTCGGTGTAGACGGTGCCGTGACCCCGCAGCACGGGCATGCGGTAGGGGATGCCCGCTTCTTCGAGGTGAGGCACCAGTCCGCTGACGGTCTTGACGCTCGAGGTGAAGCCGTGCAGCAGCAGCACGCCGATCTTTTCGTGCTGAGCCAGCGGCGGGATGGGGACCTGGATGGGGATGTAGTTGTTGTCGTGGTCGATCAGATCGCTGATGGCCTTCATCAGCTTGTTGGTGGCACCACGGTAGTCGTCGTAGGTGCACTCCTTGTCGAAGTACTCGTCGAAGTGGACCGGCTCGCCGTAGCGCACGACGACGGGGTTGTTCTTGGGAGGCTCGAGCACCTCGAGGCGGGGATAGACCTCGGGCGGGAAGGAGCGGCCGGTACCTGAGACGCCCACAGGCACGATGGGCACACGAGCAGCGATGGCCATGCGTACGGCTCCGGTGCGACCGCGCAGCAGGCCAGTCTCGGGCTCGCGCTCGCGACGCATCACCTCTTCTTCACCCGGGATGGTGCCTTCGGGGAAGATGGCCAGGGCCTTGCCGTCCTGCAGAGAGCCGATGGCATTGGCCATGCCCTCGGTGTCGCCTCCCCGGCGGATGAAGGGGGAATCCGACAGGACGATCAGGTGGCGGAGGATGGGCCAGGTCTCGAACTCGGACTTGGCCAGGAAGCGCAGACGACGCGGGCAGGTGGCGCTGACCACCTGGACGTCGTTCCAGCTCTGGTGGTTGATGGCGAAGAGCAGGCCGCCGCTGGAGGGAACGTTCTCGAGGCCTTCGGCCTTCAGGTCGTTCTGGTTCTCGTACATGGCGCGCATTCCAGTGGAGACGCCCCGGTAGATGTGATCCGTGACGCGCTGGATCTGCCCGGTGCGCTTGAGCGCACCCACCACCGTACCGAGCGCCAGATCCATGGGCTTGAGCGCAGCGAAGACAACCTTTTCCCGATCCATGATGTTCCTCCGGACTGAATGACCGCTCATTCAGTGTAATGCCGGGGCCGCTACCGCGCACTGCGCGGCATCGTCATCGGCGTTGTCCCACTCAGGCGAGGCCCGCAGAGCTATAGTCTCCCCATGCCTCGCAGCAGCCTGCTGATCCTCCTGGTGCTGCTGTCGTCCCCCACGCCGGGGGCGACGGGGGGCCCCGATGGAGGCGGGCTGTACTACGCCGACTCCACAGAGATCGACGGTCCACCGTACGGCTGGCTGGACACCAGCACGGGCAGCCCCCACAGCCTCGGGGACGACGATCTCGAGGCGGTCGACCTGCCGTTCTCCGTGGAGTGGTACGGCAGCTCGAGCGACCTGGCCTGGATCTCATCCAACGGCGCGCTGTTCTTCGACAACGAGAGCAGCGATCCGGTGGGCACCTGCCCCGGCAGCGGCGACACCTGGGCCGGAGTGGCGGCGTTCTGGGATGATCTGTACGGCGCCACCATCACCAGCGAGACCTTCGGTCAGTACCCCCACCGGGCGTTCGTGGTCTCCTGGGAGGGCGCGGAGCACGCCGGTGTGCGGGGCACAGGCAGCTTCCAGGTCCAGATCCTCGAGAACGCCTCCGAGGCCGTCATCGTGCTCGAGGACGTCAGCTTCGGCTCCGCTGCGGTGGACGGTGGCGCGGGGGCCGTGATCGGCACGCAAGGCGCCAGCGGTGACGGGCTGGCTTGGTCCTGCAGCGGTGGGCTCAGCGACGCGACCGCCGCCTGGTACTACGCGGCGGGCGACCGGCCCGCCACCGACACCATCCCCACCCTCGACCTGGACAGCTGGTGGAACGGCGAGGGCAACTGGTCCTACGCCGGCCGCACCCTCACCGCCGGAGACATCAACGACGATGGCTACAGCGACCTGTTGGTGAGCAACCAGGATCTCGACATGGGCTACGCCTGGCTGCTGTATGGCCCGACGACCGCGGGCCTGCTGTCGGATGTGGCCTCGAGGTTGAGCGGCGAGTCCAGCGGTGACCAGGCCGGGGCGTCCACGGCCGTGGGCGACCTGGACGGAGATGGCTACCAGGATGTGGTGGTGGGCGCGCCCTACCACGACGGCTCCGGCACCAACGCCGGCGCGGTCTACGCTCTGTACGGCCCCGATGTCGTCGGCTTCCTCAACCTCGGTAGCGACGCGGACTGGTCCGCCGACGGCCCCTCCGGCCTGGGTCAAGGCCTGCTGGGTACCGCCGTAGCGCTACCGGGAGACGTCGACGGCGACGGCTGGGCCGACCTGCTGGTGTCGGCCCCCCACGACGACCCCACCGCCACCAACGCCGGCACGGTCTATCTGTTCGAGGGCAGCGTGATCGCGGCGGGCGGGCGCGTGGACGTCGCCAGCGCGGTGGCCAGCTTCGAGGGGGGCCACACCACCGAGGCCCTGGGCACCACCCTGGGCGGGGGGGACATGGACGCGGACGGCCTGTCCGAGCTGCTGCTCGGCGCGCCCGAGTCCGACACCGCCGGCACCAACACCGGCACGGTCTACATCGTGCCCGGTGACAGCTGGTCGGGGAGCTGGTCGGCTGCCACCGTGGCGGGCACCACCCTGCTGGGCGAGGCCATCTACGACGAAGCCAGCACCGACATGTTGCTGCTGGACATCGACGCCAGCGGGTTCCCCGATCTGCTCTTGGGTGCACCGGGCTCGGACACCGGCGGCACGGAGGCCGGAAAGGCCTACCTGCTCACCGATCTCTCCCCTTCCCTGGGCAGCTTCGACCTCGCCGGCTCCGACACCATCATCCTGGGCAACAGCGCTTATGGCCACCTGGGGACCGCCGTCGCGGCGGGTGATCTGGACGCTGATGGGCAGGTGGATGTGATGGTGGCCTCCCCCAACGAGTCCATCAGCGGCATCACCGCCGGGGGCGTCACCTACGCCTTCACCACCGCCCTGCCCACGGGCCTGGTGGACTCCGCCGATGCCGACCACCAGGTCCACGGCTCCCTGGCCAGCTCCACAACCGGCACCGACATCGCCTTCCTCGAGGACTGGAACGGTGACGGCTTCGGCGACCTCGCCCTGGGTGCCCCCCTTGCCAGCACCGATGTCTACAGCGGCAACGGCATGGTCTACGTCTGGAGCTGGTTCCCCAGCTTCGCCGACGTCGACGGCGACGGCTTCGTGTCCACGGATGCCCACGCGGTGGACTGCGACGACGACGACGCCTCGGTCCACCCGGGGGCCTCCGAGATCCCCGCTGATCTGGCCGACAACGACTGCGACGGCTGGGTGGACGACCTGTTCCGACCGCGCCTGGCCAGCGATCACTGGCTGTGGGACCTCGAGCACGAGTGGGGCGATCCCGCGGTGGCGACCTTCGACTTCGAGGGCCTCACCGGCGGCACCGACGTGACCGAGCAGTACGGGGGCTACGGCCTGCACTTCGTCACCAGCGGCCGCCTGCTGGCGGACGATGACATCGACGGTGCGCTGCCGGTGGACCTGATGGGGGCCTCCTTGTCCGCCGCCGCCGACAACGAGCTGGAGCTTTCCTTCGACGAGCCGGTCGACGGTGTGGCGCTGCAGCTGCTGGATGTGGGCTGCGACATCGAGGTAGAGGCCTCGGGCGAGGGCGTCGCGCTGTTCAGCGGTTGGTTCCACAGCGCATCCTCGGACAACCTCCGCGGCGGGTCCTTCCTGTCCATCGAGACCGCCAGCAGCATCGACAGCCTCCTGCTCACCTGCGTCGGCAGCGACAGCTGGGGCATCGACGAGGTGCAGGTGGTCTGGGCGGAGCTGACCGACAGCGACGGCGACGGCACCAGCGAGGCCGACGGCGACTGCGATGACGGCGATCCGGACGTGGGTCCCCACGCCTCGGAGGTCTGGGGCAACGGCGTGGACGACGACTGCGACGGCGTGGTGGACTCCGGCGGGGCCACCGTCTATGACGTCTACGTCGACTGGAGTGCCGACGCAGGCCTGGACGAGGCGCTGGTGGACTTCGAGGACCACGCCCTGGGCGCCATCGGCACCAGCGACTACGACGAGGTCGGCCTGACCATCACCGGCAGCCCCAGCGTGACCACCGACATCGAAGGCGCCGCCCCTCGCGACGCCCAGGCCGCCCTGGTGGCCGCCATCACCGGGCCGGACAGCCTGGCGCTGCAGTTCCTGGAGAACCAGCCGGCCGTCTCGCTGTGGCTGATGGACCCTGGCACCGACTTCGACTACGCCGCTTCCTACGACGGCACCGTGCTCTACGCGGGCACCGTGCCCATGGACGCCGAAGACCTGTCGGGCGGAGCCTTCCTGGGCTTCGTCTTCGACGTGGCCATCGACGAGCTGGAGCTGACCGCGGGTGGCTCTTCGGATCGCTTCGGGATCGATGACCTGGTGATCTCGACCCTGGGCCTGGACGACGCCGACGGCGACGGCTTCACCGAGCGCACCGGCGACTGCGACGACGACGACAGCAGCGTCAATCCCGACGGCGAGGAGACCTGGTACGACGGGGTGGACTCCGACTGTTCGGGAGGCAGCGACTACGACGCCGATCTGGACGGCTTCGACTCGAGCATCGACTGCGACGACGGTGACGACACGGTGAACCCCGACGCCGAGGAGACCTGGTACGACGGGGTGGACTCCGACTGCGACGGCCTGAGCGACTGGGACGCCGACCTGGACGGCCACGACGTCGGGGATGACTGCGACGACAGCGACGCGGCGGTGAACCCCGACGCCGAGGAGACCTACTACGACGACGTCGACAGCAACTGCGACCCCTCCGACGAGTACGACGCCGACGGCGACGGCTACTCCGTCAGCGGCGCGTCCATCTCGGGCTCCGCCGGCGGTGGCGACTGCGACGACGGCGACAGCACCGTCAGTCCGGGCGCCAGCGAGACCTGGTACGACGGGGTGGACTCCGACTGCGACGAAAGCAGCGACTACGACGCAGATCTCGACGGCTACGACAGCGAGCTGTACGGCGGCACGGACTGCGACGACAGCGACGACACCATCAACCCGGGCTCAGGCGGCGAGGTCTGCTACGACGGCATCGACCAGGACTGCGACGGGGCGAGCGACTACGACTGCGACGGCGACGGCTGGGATCACGAGGCCTGGACCAGCGGCACCGGGGACTGCGACGACGGCGACGCCACCATCAACCCCGCGGCGACCGAGGTGGTGGGCGACGGCATCGACCAGAACTGCGACGGCCACTCCGACTTCGACGCCGACCTGGACGGCTTCGAGGGGGTGGCCTACGGCGGCGATGACTGCGACGACAGCGATCCCACCGTGAGTCCCGACGGGGTGGAGTCCTGCGGCGACGGGCAGGACAGCAACTGCGACGGCTTCGACGACTACGACTGCGACGGCGACGGCTACGACGACAACGCTCGCAGCGGCGGCGACTGCGACGACAGCGACGCCACGGTGTACCCCTACGCGACCGACGTCTGCTACGACGGTGTGGATCACGACTGCGACGGAGCCTCGGACTACGACTGCGACAGCGACGGCTTCGACAGCGACAGCCACGGCGGCTCGGACTGCGACGACACCGACGGATCGGTGCGCCCAGGCGCCTCCGACCACCCCTACGATGGCATCGACCAAGACTGCGACGGAGCCGATGACTTCGACTTGGACGGTGATGGCTACACCGTGGACTTCTACGGCGGCTCGGACTGCGACGACAGCGATGCGACGGTGTACCCCTACGCACCCGACGCCTGCTACGACGGCGTGGACAGCGACTGTGCCGAGGACGACGACGACGACTGCGACGGCGACGGCCACACCGCCATCGCCCAGGGGGGCGACGACTGCGACGACGACGACGACACGGTCCATCCCAGCGCCGAGGAGATCTGCAGCGACGGCACCGACCAAGACTGCGACGGCATCGACACCTGCCCGGACCTGGACGGCGACGGCTACGACGACGTCGCCTACGGAGGCACAGACTGCGACGACAGCGATGCGTCGGTGAACCCGGGCGCCAGCGACAGCTGCTACGACGGTGTGGACAGCGACTGTGACTCCAGCTCGGACTACGACTGCGACGGTGACGCTCACGACGCCGAAGCGTACGGGGGTGAGGACTGCGACGACAGCGACGCCTCCATCTCACCCGGGGCCTTCGAGATCTGGTATGACGGCGTCGATCAGGACTGCGACGACGCAGACGACTACGACCAGGACGGCGATGGCCACCGCCCGCCCACCTGGGGTGGCGGAGACTGCGACGACGCCGACCCTGAGCGTCACCCCGACGTGCCGGAGGACGGCTGCGGCGGCGGCGACGAGGACTGCGACGGCGAGACCGACGAGGACTGCATCCCTCACTACGACACTGGCGACACGGGCGACAGCGGAGGGCCCGACGACACGGGCGATAGCATCCCGCCCGGTGACACGGGCGATAGCGTCCCCAGCGAGACCGACGCCCCCGACGACACCGGCGACAGCACCCCCTGGACACCCACCGACGACACCGGTCCCAGCGACACAGGCGTGCCCGGCAAGGAAGGCTGCGGCGGCTGTGCTTCCAGCCCCTCCCCTGCCTCGACGTTCACCTGGCTACTGCTGGTGGTCGCAGCGATTCGCCAACGCGGGCGGGGATAATCCCCGCCCCTACAGGCTCGGCCAGATGCCGGTGAAGAAGACCCAGACAAGCACGGGGAGCAGCAGCGCGCCCAGGCAGCCGCAGCCCACGGGGGCGCCGATGTGCAGCGCCTTGTTGTGGTTCTGGTTGGTCACGAAGTAGACCACCACAGCGACGAAGGCGCCGGTCCAGACCAGCCCCAGGGGCAGGGCCATGACGTAGGTGGCGGTGACTCCCAGGGACTCGGACTGGTAGCCGGACATGCCGATGGCCACCACGCCGGCCAGCGTGCCCAGCAGCGCGATGAACAACCACACGAGCATGGACAGGCAGCCGAAGCTCCAGCGGGGCTTGTCTTCGCTCATCCCTCACCTCAGAACGACAACTGGCAGCCCCTCACACGAGGAGGGGGCTGCCAGACAGTGGAAACGGAGAGGCTATCAGCCGGGGATGTGGCACTTGGCGCAGTCGGCGGCAGCAGCGACGTCGGAGGGAGCGGCGCCGCCTTCCTTGTGGCACTTGCCGCACGCGGCGTGGCCCTTTTCCATGCCCAGCTCGGACTTGGCCATGCCGAAGGGATCGGGGTGGCAGTCGGTGCAGGCGGCGTGCTTGGCCTGGTGCTTGGCGTGGGAGAAGGTGACATTCCCGTTGGGGCACTCGTAGACGACGTCGGCGGGGGCGTTGGCCATCGCGCTGGTGGCGAGGATGCCGACGAAGGCGAGACCGAGCAGGAGGGTCTTCTTCATAGGAAATCTCCAGGGAGTACTGTGGGGATGGACGGGGATGCGGCCTACTGGACCGTAGCGATGCGATTGTA
>CAZHIK010000132.1:0-13290 GCA_964532635.1 uncultured Enterobacterales bacterium | reverse complement strand
GGAACGTCTCTCCGCCACCGGAACCGCCAGGATGGTCCGCCAGGGCGGACCAGGAGCGTCTCTCCGCCACCGGAACCGCCAGGATGGTCCGCGATGGCCCTCTCGATCGTGGGCATCGCCCCGAGCACTCGCCCCTCGGAGACTACCGAGCTGTCCACGGCGATCCGGAT
Source organism: uncultured Enterobacterales bacterium (assembly GCA_964532635.1). GTDB lineage: Bacteria > Myxococcota_A > UBA796 > UBA796 > JAFGLY01 > CALDOK01. Next base: position 13,120 of record CAZHIK010000132.1, on the reverse strand, counting down.
GAGCCGGTGTGTTCAGAGGGACATAGTTCCTGCCGGAGTCAGAGACCTGTCCCCGTGCGCAGCGAGCACCGCTTCGTTTCGGGTCCTATACGTCCGCCTCCTCCAACACCTCGGCGAACCAGGCCTCGAGGTTGGCGATGGCGTCGGGGTCGGCGTAGCCGTCCTCGGGCCCGGGCGGGGGCTCGGGCTCTCGCAGCTCTGCCAGGGTGGTGCCGCTTGTCCACCAGGCCTCGTCGAGGGCCTGGGTGTCTTCGTCGAAGCCCAGAACCTCGAGGGGCGAGAGAGGCAGGTAGGCGTTGGCCCGGGTGCTCAGGAAGCGCATGGCGCCGTCGTCCATGGGCTCGCTGCCCCCCTGGGCCACGCGCACGAAGGCGATGGCGGCCGGCCGATACCAGGAGTAGCGCAGCTCGAGCGCGAACTGGGCGAGGCGCACCTTGCGGAGGCCGAGATCCACCGCGTCGTAGTCGGGGCCGTTGCGCAGCAGCTCCGCCGCCCACCACAGGCGGGAGACGCCGTTGCGCAGGGCGGTGCTGGTGAAGCGCCAGTCGCGCACCACGCCCTTGTTCTCCCAGCGCTGGTGGACGTAGTCGGCCGCGAAGCGCATCGCGATCCAGGCCCAGAAGGCGCGGTCCGAGGCGAAGCGTCGGGGGATCCTCAGCACGCTGTGCAGACGGGGAGCGAGCCAGCGATCCAGGGCGTACCCGTCCTCCGGCTTGTTCAGGTGTCCGAGCGCGAGGCCCTCCTCGAAGAGGGCACGCAGCAGCCCCGCGTCGAAGCGAGGGATCTCCAGGTGATCCTCGAAGTCCTCGACCTCGTCGGCGGAGAACGAGTGGAGGGCACCGCGGGTCACGCCGGCGGGAGGGGAGGCCAGCACCGCGCGGCTGGCGCGCTTGATGGAGATCAGGCTGCTCATGATGCCTCCGGCGGGGTGGGGTTGGAGCTGCGCTCGGCGGCGCGGACGGCCCCGCGGAACTGGCCCGCGCTGCCCGCGAGGGCCTGGGTGATGGTGGAGGCTTTGCCCAGCAGGGCGGAGAACTGGTCCTGGGAGTCGAGCTGGGACACCGCCAGGCGCAGCCGTGCGCCCGGATCGGACTCCTCCTCGAAGAGCAGGGGGAGATAGCGCCGCAGCAGATCGCCGCGCCAGCCGTCGGGGTAGCTGGGGTCGTCCTCGGTGGACGCCTCGTTCACGGCGCCCAGGGCGGCGATGAAGAGCTGCTGCCACACCGTCTCGGCGAGCCAGGCACAGAGCATCCGCTGGAGCGCCAGGTCGGCGTCTGGCCCGTTGCGGCCGCGCCCCTGCGGGCCGTGGGCCTCGTAAAACAGCAGCGCGTTCAGGGCCTTGTGGCGGCTGTTGAGCCACAGCACCGGCTGGTCGGGATCGACGTCCAGGAAGTACAGGGAGTCCTTGTGGGTCGTGAGCCAGGGGTTCGAGCCGTCGCCGAAGTCTCGCCACTTGATGGCCACCGGGCCTGTGATGGAGCGCTCCACCAGGTCGATGGAGCAGCAGTAGGGGCGCCCCCAGGCGATGAGGGTGTTGGCCTGTCGGCTGAGACCCTCGGTGACCGCGGCTTCGCTGGGGATGCTCGAGCTGCGCACCAGCATGGGGTGCAGCTCCACCCGGTTGCGCACCAGCCTGCGGTCGAGCTCCACGTCGCCGCCCCATGCACCTGGGTTGCCGGGGGTGGGCTCGAGGGCCACCACCTGGCGCAGCTTGGTGGCCGGGCAGCGCACGGAGATCACCATTCGTGTCTCGGAGATGTCGGCGGCTCCATGGGGGAGGATGCGGTTCAGCTCCGCGAGCTCGAGTCGCGCCTCGATCTCGATGTCGAGCTGACGCCACTCGTTGCCACGCAGGTCGAGCTGGGTGAAGCCCTCGTCGTCTTCGCCCTTGTCCGACCACTCGAGGTCGAGCTCGGGGTTGGTGGGATCGTGGGGATCGTGGATGGTGAGGTGGATGCTGCGCGCGATCTCGTAGGGCGCGACCTTGCTGTGTCGGGGCATGGTTGACCTCCTATGAGCCGGTGGTGCTGTCGCTGCGGGCTACGGCAACGAACTTCGGTTCGGCCAGACAGCGGTCGAGGCGCAGGCCGCCGGGCGCGGGCATCGAGCGCGCGGTCCAGTGGACCACCGAGGTGCGGCGCTCGATGTGGATGGAGCCGTCGGCGGCCACCGTGGCGTCCCCGCGGGTGCAGGACACCACCTCGATGGACTCCCAGGGGATTCGCTGGCGGCCACCGCTCTCTGGCACGACCTGCAGCTCGATACTGGCGCGCAGCGCCTGGCGGCGATCGTTGACCTTGATCTCGCCCTGGACCTCCCACTGGCCGGTGGCCGGCTGGAAGCTCAGGCGGGTGTTGCGCAGGCGAGCGAGCTTGGGCCGCGTGCGCGGTGGGCCCACCTGCAGTAGGCGCTTGAGGGCCTTGGGCTCGTCCTGGTGGCCCTCGTCGTCGGGCCGGATCAGGGGCTTGAGCTGCTTGGTGGCGTGCTCGAAGAGATCATCGAGCTTCCTGCCTGCACCGCGCTCGTAGTTGTCGGCCAGATCCTGGCAGAAGGCCCACTTGTTGTGGGCCGGGGGCTCGGAGAGCCGCAGGAACACCTCGGCCGCGGTCTGGGCCACGTCGGAGCCCCAGACCTCGCCGGCGAGGAGCACGCCGTGGAAGGGACGCCCGCCAACCACGACGTTGCGGCGGTCCCAGTACTTCACCACCATGCCCCGCCCACGGACCAGGGCGACCCGACCGAGGAAGCGCCGGTCCGCGGTGTCGTCGTCGGTGGCCAGGCGCACCAGGAGGGTGGCCTCGCTGTCGCGCTCGGGCTGGCCCGGCTGTACCGCTGGAGCGTTGGCTCGGGTGGCGGGGACGACCAGATCGGCCGAGGTGCGGCCCGTCTCCCCGGGCTCTGGCTGGGCCACGATGTCGTCGTTCAGCAGGTCGCGGAAGGCGCGCACGAAGGGGCCCGCTGCGGTCTGCTCGGGATCGACCAGGCAGACCCGCGGGTCGGACGAGCCCACCTGGTGCTCGACCGTGATCTGGAGATCGCCCGATTCGATGGCGGGCCAGAAGTTGAGGGCTGCTTGCTCGCAGAGCTGGTCCACCAGCTTGTCGGGGTCCAGCTCCTTCTTGCCGCCGGGATCCCGGAGGTCCACCACCAGCATGGAGGTGCCGCTGGCCTCGGCCGAGCTGACTCCCGTGGGCAGGCGTTGTCGATCCAGGAACAGAGGCTCGAGGGCTTTGGGCTGCACCCACTGGGAGACGTTGCCATCTCCGCCCAGCCAGCCTGGCCCAGCGCAGGGCTCCTCTCCCTCGAGCTGGTGCCAGGTCAGCTCGGTCTTGCCGATGATGCGCAGCAGCCCCTTGGGGTGGTCGCCGCGGTGCCGCTCGGCGAGGTGCGAGGAGAACAGCACGGTGGAGATGCCCGAGCAGCGCCACAGCACGGCCTTGCCCAGGCCGTAGGCCCCGCCCGCGGTCTGGCTGGTCTTGGAGCTGTCCATGTTGTTGCGGATGAGAGCGGCGAAGGGGTTGAGCTCGGGGCCCGAGTGTTCGTCGCCGTACAGGCCCGTGGTGCCGAAGTCGTCGATGCGCAGCAGGAACACCTTTTCTGCCGAGTCGAGCTGGGCCAGGGCGGCCTTGAGCTTCTTGCCCTGTCGCGATGGCGTAGCACCCGCGGCCACCAGGTGGTCCCGCAGGCCCGCGAAGCGGAGCGCCTCGAAGAAGGCCTCGAACTCAGGAGTGCCGCGGTGCAGCTCGATGAGGGAGTAGCGGAGGTGGGCCTTGAGGGAGAGGCGCTGATCCTTGGTGTTCTGTCCGGACTCCCGCTGCAGGGTGCGGGTGTCGGCGGGGGTGGCGAACACGTTGGCGTTGCCGTAGTCGCGCCCGCCGTCTTCGGGAGCGGGCCGGTAGTGCCAAGACAGCTCGAGCACGGCGCCGGGGGCATGGACCTCGTCGAACTCCCCGCGCAGGAAGCCTACGTCCACACCCAGGAAGGTTGCGATGACGGGGATACGGTCGTCAGGGGGGGACTGTCGCCCCGTGGTCCAGTGGGACACCAGCCCCCTGGACACACCGAGGTGGGCCGCGAGCTGCGAGCCCGAGAACCCCGCGCTGGTGATGGCCTGCTGGAGGCGCTGGGAGAACTCGTTGGGCATGTCTGCTCCTGTTCTGGGGCCGCGTCCGCAGTGTATATATCCATATATACTTTGTCAAGCTCTCCCCGGCAGAATCGCGTGACTGATTTCGCTGCCACGCTGATATTTGAGCAACAAATACCAAGACCGGGTGTATATGAATATAGCGCCAGCATGGAGGTGGCGGCTTCCTCCTGCACGCCGTGCCCCCTCTCCCCCTCGATCAGCTCCCCGGGCCTCGGCCTGGCCTGCAGCTGTGCGTCTGTGGCGGTGCGCAGAACACGGCCTGGCTGCCGTCCCAGCACACGGGCAGCTGCTCCCAGACCTCCGCCATCAGCTCGCAGTAGTCGCGGCCCATGGCTCCCAGGTCCATGGAGCGGTAGTCGCCAAGGAGGCTCAGGGCGTGCAGCCGGGTGCCGTGGACCGCGAGGGAGGCCACGGGGCCGTGGAGCCGCAGCTGCAGCAGGCGGCGGCCGGTCTCGGGGTTCCAGAGGCCAACCGTGCCGTCCTCGAAGCCCACCGCCAGTGTGGAGCCTGGTCCTGTGGCCATGGCGGTGGTGGGGCTGGGGGGCGTGTCTTGCAAGAAGCCCCTGGGGTCCAGCGCGTTGTCATGCTCCACCAGCAGCTGGATCCGGCCGTTGGCCTCGCCCACTGCGAAGCCCTGCTCTGTGCGGGTGATGGCCGTGGGGTACTGCTGCGGGATGTTCAGGAGGGTGGGGGGCTCATCGACCCGGCTGGCCCCCACGATGCCACCCGGCATCAGCGCCAGCCAGCCCTCGGGGCCGTCGGGCTCGAGCGCGACCGCGCCCTGGATTGCCCCGAGATCGGCCTGCGCGGTGCCGAGCAGGGCCAGCTCGCCGGTGGCCTGCAGGGTGAGGCAGCCTCCGGCCGTGGCCACCAGGCGCTGAACACCGACGCGCTGTTCGGCCATCAAGCGGCGGTCCTCGAGGGCGTCCCAGAGCTCTACCGATCCATCGGGATCCGCCAGGCAGAGCCAGCGGCCGTCGGCAGACACGCTGGCTTTGCGTCCGGCGCCCGCGGCGGCCTTGCTCCACGCCAGGCTGGTCAGGTCCCGGGAGCTGACCCCCTCGAGGGGCTCCCAGCCGCTGTGGGACAGGCGGAGACCCATGGAGACCAGCAGTGCCGTGCCTCGCCAGTGGGGCTGCGCGCTGTGGGGATACCAGGTGCGGACCGTGGCGTCGTAGCCCGCGGTGGCCAGGGTGGAGCCGTCGGGGTGGAAGGCCACCGCCGAGATGGGGCCGCCGTGGCCCTCGAGGGTGCTGGTGGTGTCCGCCTCGAGGTCGTGAACGAAGGCCTCGTGGGCCGTGGAGCAGGCAGCCAGCAAGTCCCCGCTGGGGGAGACCGCCAATGCCTTGCCCGCGCCGTCGATCTGCATGACCAGCTCGTGCTCTGCTGTGGTCGGGTTCCAGGCCAGGACGCCCCCGCCGCGGGTGATGGCCCACAGGGTTCCGCCGTCGGCGGCGAAGGCGATGCCGGCCACGAAGTCGCCGTCGAGCAGGGAGCGCTGGACGATCTGTCCGCGTCGGATGTCCAGGAGCAGGAGCTCGGCGCCCTCCCAGTCGCTCCGAGCCATGGCCAGCCGGCGCCCGTCCGCCGAGTAGGCCACTCGGGTGGAGCCCCAGCCCTCGAGCACCACGCGGTCGGAGCCTGTCTCCAGATCCCAGAGCCGGACCGTGCCGTCCATGCCCGCCGTGGCCATGGTGGCGCCGTCGGGGTGGAAGGCCAGGTCCAGCACCTCGTCTTCGTGGCCGCTGTGGATGCGCAGCAGCTCGCCCGTGCTCGCGTCCCAGGTGCGGACCGTCTCGTCGGTGCCCACCGTCGCTATCAGCTCGTCTCCGGGGGCGAACGCGGCGTGGTACACCTTGCCCTCGTGGCCGCGAAGGACACCCAGCTGCGTGCCTGCGCGGGCATCCCAGATGCGGGCGACGCCGTCCCAGCCTCCGGTCACCATGCGGCTGCCGTCGTCGGACCAGGCCACGGAGGTGACCACGCCCTGGTGACCCACCGGATCGCCAAGGCCTTCGCCCGAGCCGAGGTCCCACAGCCGCAGCAGGCGGTCGTCGCTGCCCGAGGCGAGCCAGTCTCCGGTGGAGCTGACCTCGAGCTTCAACACCAGATCGTTGTGGCCGGGCAGGACGCGGGGGCTGCCGTCGTCGCCCGCCGGGGTGAGGTGGATGCTGCCGTCGAGGGTGCCGGCGGCCAGCACTCCTCGCTGCGCGCTCAGTGCCAGGGCGGTGTAGGCGGCCGGGCGGCCGTCGTGGACGCTCAGCTCCCGGCCGCTGCTGGCGTCGTAGCGGCGCAGGGTGCCGTCGAGCCCGGAGGAATACAGGGAGTCCCCGTCGGGGGAGAAGGCCGCTCCGTTGCTCTCACCCTCGTGGCCCTCGCAGGTCCGAAGCAGCGATCCGATGGCCGCATCCCAGACCTTCAGAGTGCCGTCCAGGCCCGTGGTGGCGATGGTGCGCTCGTCGGGGCTCCAGGTGGCGGTGGTGACCAGGCCCTCGTGGCCCTCGAAGGTGTGGAGCGTCTCACCGCTGGCCAGGTCGCTGACGTGGGCCACGCCGTCGAAGCTGCCCGTGAGCAGTCGCGTGCCGTCCTGGTTCAGCTGTACCGAGGAGACCAGATCCTGGTGGAGCTGGAGCACGCGGGGCGTGGGCTCGGGGAGGGTCCACAGCAGGACGTCGCCGTTGCCCGCCCCAGCGGCCAGCATCGCGCCTGAGCTGGACCAGTCCACCACGTACAGGTTCTCTTCTCCACCCCGGAGCGTAGCCTCGGTGCGGGTGAGGGTGTCGACCAGCAGCAGGTCGGGCGAGCCCTTGGCCACCGCCAGTTGGCTGTTGTCGGGGGAGAAAGCGAGCCCCGTGGGCTCGGTGTGCAGCTCGGTGGACCAGATCAGCGGCTCGCTGTGGAGCCGGTGCCACAGGGTCCGGGCCAGCATGGTGTCTTCGGCTTCGATGGCCGAGCGCAGCCGCGCCTTGGCCTCGAGGGGCCGATCCTCGGCCAGCGCGGCGTTGGCCAGCAGGATGGTCTCGAAGGCGGCCTGGCGACGCAGCCGATCCGCCTCGGCCCGGGCGGCCCGGTTGTTCCACACCAGCACACCGGCGACCACCACCGCCAGGGCGCCCACCCCCAGCGCTGTGGACAGCGCCGGGCTGCGGGTCACCGCGTGGTGGACGATCTCCCAGGTGGTGTAGCGGTGGGCCACCACGCGCTCGCCGGCCTGGTAGCGCTCGATGTCCCGGGCCACCTCGCGGGCGTCGTCGTAGCGCTGGCGCTTGTCTCGGGCCAGGCAGCGCATGGCGATGGAGGCCAGCTCCCGGGGCGCGTCGGGGGTGCGACGCTCAACCGGCTCCACGTGCTCGTCGGTGTCCTTCAGCCAGTCCAGGATGGCGATCAGGTTGTCGCCGGGCACCGGCAGGGAGCCGGTGAGCAGCTGGTAGAGCACCACGCCCAGGGACCAGATGTCGGTCTGGCCGCCCACCGTCGCGCCCGGGTCGGTCAGCCGCTCCGGAGCCATGAAGGCCGGCGTGCCCAGGGCCCCACCCACGGTGGCCTTGGAGGCGGAGGACGAGGCCACCCCCCGCAGGAAGCGTGGGTCCATGTCGCCCGGATCGTCGCTCTCGCCGATGAGCTTGGCGATGCCCCAGTCCAGCACCACCGTCTCGCCGAACTCCCCGATCATCACGTTCTCGGGCTTGATGTCGCGGTGGACCACGCCGCGGCTGTGGGCGTAGGCGATGGCGTGGCACAGGGCGACCACGTGGGGCAGCAGCGCCAGGCGCTCCCTGAGGCTGCGGGTCTCCTCCAGCGCGTCGTCCAGGGAGCGACCGCGCACCAGCCGCATCGTGTAGTAGTGGTGGCGCCCGTCGGCGGACAGGCCCACCTCGTAGACCGGGATGATGCTGGGGTGCTCCAGGGTGCCGGTGACCCGGGCCTCCTGGAGGAAGCGGGAGAGGAAGGTGTGGGCGCCGCTGGTGCCGGACCCGCTGGTGCCCGATGCCAGGCGCTGCTGGATCTCCTTGAGGGCGATCTCGCGACCCACGTGCTCGTCGAAGGCCAGCAGCACCCGGCCCATGCCCCCGGCCCCGATGGTGGCTTTCTGCTTGGCGCCTGCCGGCACCCGTCGCTGGGTGTTCCGGAAGGCACTCCAGTCCAGGAAGGTGTAGCGCCCGGGGTGCTCGAGGGTGACCCGCTCCTCTTCCTGGGCGATGGTCCGGCTCTGGGAGTGGGAGACAGAGCGGGCGGCCCGGGTGGCCGTGGGAGGCCGGGGGGGCTTGGCCGAGACATCCCCCGGCAGGTCGAGCTGGAAGGTGGAGCTCGGGGATTCGTGGTGGTCCGTCCACGACGTGACATCGTCGTGGTCCGACCAGCGTCGCGCTTCCTCGGTGGGGGCGTCCTCGAGCACCGAGGTGCCGTGGGTGGCCAGGCCAGGGCTGGGCCTGGCGGGGGGCGCGTCCAGATCGCTCAGGGACATCGTGCTGCCCGACGAGACGCTGGCGGGCGCTTCGGGCAGGTCGAACATGAAGGTGGAGCCCTGGGGTGGCTCCGGGGCGTGGGTGGGGGGCTCTGGTGCGGGCTCGGCGATGGTGCCCTGGCGCTGGGCCAGGAAGTCTTCCATGGCCTGCATCAGGGTGCCGTCGTCGCCTCCCTGGGCCTGGAGGATCTCATCGGCGCTGCGCTCCAGCAGCTCTCTGCGGTGGGCGTCCAGCAGGCCGCGCTGCTCCAGCAGCTCGAGCAGCGGGGTGTCGCTGCCCCCGTCACGCTCGCGATCCGCGATGACGCGGTCCAGCTCCCAGGCCGGGTAGAAGCCGAAGAAGCCCCCGAGCAAGGCCTGGAACATCTGCTCGTCGCGGCTGGGGGGCATCGTGGGGCTCGGGGGAAGCGCGGGGCGGGAGAGAGCCCTGGAACCGCTATCCTCGCTGCGCGCTCAGGGGCCAGCGTGGAGCGGAAGGCGGGGAGGGGGAAGCCTGGGCGGCGCGAGCGCGGGTTGGACGGGCACTGGGGGCAGGTGAGGCTGGAGCACGGCACGGCTCCGGGCGTCGGCCAGCTCCGGCAGCTCCATCACCACCGTGTAGGTGTCCACGCAGGTGCCGTAGTCGTAGCCAGGGCACAGCTCCGCGAGGGCGATGGGATCGTCCTGGAAGCCCTCGGGGGGAGTGTCGCAGGCCTCTCCCTGGCGGATCAGGTCGATGCCGTTGTTCGCGTAGCTGTTGTCCCGCAGCGTGGCGCTGGCCTCGTCGAGGAAAAGGCCGGCGGTGAGTCCGTCCGCCAGGTGGTTGCCCTCGAGCAGGAGGCCGAAGCTGCCGTCCCAGGCCCCTACGCCAGCTCGGGCGAAGACCGCGTCTCCACACTTGGTGAGGGTGTCGCGGGTCCAGCCTTCGCCCCCGTGGATGTCGTTTCCGATCAACTGGTAGCTGCCTGGCCCGTCGATCCAGACTCCGGCGATGGGGTTGTCCTGGACTGCGCAGTCGCGAAGGACCAGCGTGGTGCTGTTGGCGTCGTCGTCCGGGAAGACGTACAGGCCGTAGCCCCCGCCGAGATCGGGGTGGCTGGTGGTGCCTTGGATGGTGCTGGCTTCCAGGAGCATGTACGCGCCCGACGCGACCACCCCGGCGAAGCGATTGTCCACGATGCGGCAGCCCGTGACGGACAGCCGGGTCCCCTCCACGGCGCCCACCAGGCCCGGGCCTTCGTTCGCGGCCATCGTGGAGCCAGCGATCGCGAGCTGTGCCCCTTGTTGAGCGATCAGGCCGACGGCGCCCAGGTAGCCGCCGCCCTGTCGTGTCTCGCTGATCCATGAATCCCGCAGGGAAACGGTGGCGCCATGGCCCGCGGTCAATCCACCTACCGTGTTGCCCCGGATCTCACACCCGGTGGCCTCGAGGGTGGCGCCGCTCGAGATCTCGATGCCGTAGCCCACCAGGCCTCCGGGGCCGAGCTCGGTGCCCTCGATGCGCGTGCCCTCCAGCGTGATCCGGGTGCCGTCGCCCACGGCCACCAGGCCGACTGTGCTGTGTCCACTCAGGACGCAGTCCCGAGCCGTTAGCGCAGACCCGTCCTCGGCCTGGATGCCGTAGGCCTGGCCCGTCGTTGGGCTGATCCGGGTGTCGCGGACGGTGGTGCCGACCAGGGTCGCGTGTCCGCTCGGCTTGAGCACCACGCTCAGGCTGGTGTTCCCTGACAGGGTGACCCCCTCGGCGTACAGCTCCCCGTCCAGCGCCACCTCGATGCCGTAGCCCATGTCCCCGCTGTCGGTGGGTTGGGTGTCACGGATGGTGGTGTCCAGCAGGTTCATCCGGCTGCCGGCGTCCTGGCACCAGACCCCCAGGCCCCTGTTGTCGGTCACCCGACAGTCCTCGAGCGCCATGGCGGCCCCGGTCCACGCCGATGCACCGATGCGTTGGTCGGACAGCCGGCAGCCGGTGGCCTGCAGCGAGGCGCCCTCCCAGGCCGCCAGACCGTAGGCCCAGGTCCCGGAGGCGTCCAGCCGTGTGCCCCGCACGATCGAGTCGATGAGCGTGACCTGGGTGTCCTCCTGGTAGGCCATCAGCCCGACCGTGGTGTTGTCCTCGATCACGCAGCGCTCGGCGGTCAGGCTGGCCCCGTCGTGGACCAGGACACCGTGGCCCATGCCCGGCACACCGTCGGCGTAGGCGTGGCGGACCACGGTGTCGCGCAGGGTGGCGTGGCTTCCCGCTCCGTCGATGATCAGCCCGTGTCCTTGGGTCTCGGCTACGACGCAGCCCTCCATGAACAAGCTCGCTCCGGCCGTGGCGCGCGCGCCGGTGCCGATGATGTCCTCGTCCAGGGCATAGGTGCGTTGGATCGTGCTGTCGCGGACGGTGACCACGCTCTCCGGTTCGTAGATCGCCGTCCCGAACACGTGGTTGTCCGTGAGTAGGCAGTCCACGACCTCGAGGGTGATGGTCTGGACTCCAATGGGTCGTGCCCTCACGCCCGTCCACCCGTTCTCCTCGACGCGGAGCCGGCGCAGCGTGACCACCCCACCCTGCACGTCGACCCCCTCGTCGGTGGAGCCCCGCACCGTCAGGCCCGACACCTCCGCGGCGGCGGTGCCCACGCCGATGGCCAGGCCCGGCACGCCCAGGTGGGCGGTGCTGGCGTCCACCACCACCAGCTCGCGGCACCGTCCGGCGAGGTGGACCCCGGCGTGCTGGCTGCCCAGGGTGAGGGCCTCGGGGTAGGTGCCCGCGGCCACGGCCACCAGCCCTCCGCTGGCCGCGCCGGCCGCATCCAGGCCCAGCTGGATGGAGCCGTAGGGGGCGTGGGGGGTGCCGTCGCCTCCCTCGGCCCCAGCGCTCACGTAGACCGTGGCCTCGTCCATCTCCAGGTTTCCCCAGCTGCCGGTGCCGCAGGCCTCGGGCACGCAGGTGCCGCCGTCGTCGAGGTAGCCGGTGGTGCAGCGGGGTTCATCCGTGGATCGAGTCTCCCCACCGTCGCAGGCGAGCAGGAGCGCGAGAGGGAGCCACGTCGACCGTCTCATGGGCTTCCGGGTGGGGTGTGCGGTGGCAGGTGAGGGGGCGCAGTGAGCGGCGCGCGGCTGCGGTGGTCCACCAGCTCGTCCAGCTCTATCTGCAGGGTGTAGTGGTCCTCGCAGGTGCCGTAGTCCCAGGTGGGGCAGAGCTGGGTGGTGGCCTGGTCCTCCCACCCTTCAGGGGGGCTGTCACAGCCTTCGCCCTGCCGGATCAGGTCCACCGTGTTGTTGGTGAAGCGGTTGCCGGACAGGGTCGCGCCGGCCTCGTCCAGGAACAAGCCCGCCGTCAGCCCGTCGGCGATGTCGTTGTCTTCGAGCAGCAGGCCTGTGCTGCCGTCCCAGGCCCGGGCGCCCCCCTGGGCGTAGATCGCATCGCCGCACTTGGTCAGCGCTCCGCGGGTCCAGCCCTCGCCGCCGTGGATGCTGCTGTCCACGATCCTGTAGCTGCCCTCGCCCTCGATCCAGATCCCTGCGATCGGGTTGCCCTCCACGGCGCTGTCCCACAGCTCCAGGGTGGGTGGGCTGCCGTCGTCGTCGGCCATGGCGTAGATTCCTGCGCCGCCGCCCAGGTCGGGAAGGAGCGTGGTGCCGCCCACCGTGCTGGACTCCAGCACCAGGTGGGCCCCGCCCACGATGGCTCCCCCGAAGGCGTTGTCCTCGATGCTACAGCCGGTGCACGAGACAGCGGTGCCCGGGTTGATGGCCGCCAGCCCGGGCCCCTCGTTGGCCTCGAGGGTCAGCTCCGACGCCTCGACCACCGCACCCTGCTGGGCCAGCATCCCCAGGCCCACGGTGTAGCTGCCCCCCTGGATGGTGTCCGTGATCCGTGTGTCCTGCAGCGCGACACGGGCCCCGGGCCCGGCCACCAGGCCGTAGTGGGTGTTGCCCGCGATCTCGCAGCCCTCGCCGATCAGGGTGGCTTCGTCGTAGACCTCGACCCCGAAGCCGCCGCCGTAGGTGGGACTCGCGCTGGTGTCCAGGACCCGGGTGTCGCGCAGCCTGACCGTGGTGTCCGAGCCCTCCGCCACCAGGCCGATCAGGGTGTTGTCGGTGAGGGTGCAGCCCTCGAGCACCAGGTCGGTGCCCTGCTCGGCCTGGATGCCGATCCCCGCCCGGCCGTCGGGGAAGCAGCGGGTGTCTCGCACAGTGGTGTTTCGCAGGGTGACCGTGCCGCCGCCCAATCCGCTGACCAGCCCGATGCCCTCGGTGTCTGCGATGGTGCAGCCGTCGGCCGTCAGCGTGGAGCCGCTCTGCACGAACAGGCCGTAGCCCCAGCCGCCCTGTTCGTTGTAGGTGGTGCCCTCCACCACGGAGTCTACGACGGCCAGCTCTGTGTCTACGTCCAGGGTCGCGAGCCCCAGGCCCTGGTTCTGCAGGACCTCGCAGTTCTCCAGGAGGGCCTGTCCCCCGAGGTAGACGACCGCTCCTCCCTTGTTGCGCGCTATCCGGCAGCCCACCGCGACCAGCCGGGCGTCTTCGTACAC
>CAZHIK010000131.1:0-13313 GCA_964532635.1 uncultured Enterobacterales bacterium | reverse complement strand
GTGCTTCTTTTTGTTCTTCTTGATGGAGTAGCGGCTGACACCCGGGACTCCGCTGCTGCGGCAGGTGGTGCACTCGAGATGAACGGTGACGCGGCCGGCGGCGCTCTTCTTGGCCATGACGAAACTCCTCGAAGCTGGTGGCCCGACTGCGGGCAGAAGACCCGGCGCGGCGTGCTGGCCGGCATGGGGCCCCCGGAACGGCGGCCCAACTATGCCAGCTCTGCACCCCTGTCAACCTTGGCAGCGCGATGCCTGTGGAGGGATAGAACCCAGCTCATGAGCCCCATCCAGCTGCACGGTCTGCGTCCGGAAGATCTGGTGGCCGCCCTGGCCTCCCGAGGGTTGGAGATCCCGGTCCAAGACGCCCGCCGCTGCCAGGACTGGGTGCTCACCCGAGGCCGGGACGATCTGGACCATCCCGATCTCCGGATCCGGCGCATCAGCCGCCGCGCGCTGCTCGAGCACACCAGCACCGGAGGCCTGCGCATCCTGGGCCGCGAGCGCGACGCCGTGGACGGGAGCCTGCGTTTCCTGTTCGAGGCGCCCGACGGGGCGCGCTTCGAGGCGGTGCTCATCGGCCTCGAGCGCCATGGCCGCTACACCGCGTGCATCTCCTCCCAGGTGGGCTGCCCCCTGGACTGCGCCTTCTGCGCCACCGGCCGGCTGGGCTATGTGCGTCAGCTCGAGCCCTGGGAGATGGTGGGTTCCCTCTGCGCCCTGCGGACCGAGGCTCCGGGGAGGATCTCCGGCGCGGTCTTCATGGGGCAGGGTGAGCCCTTCCTCAACTACGACGCGGTCATGCAGGCCGCCGCGGTGCTGTCGGATCCCAACGGCTGCCGCATCGACAAGAAGTCCATCAGCATCTCCACCGCCGGCTGGGTGCCGGGGATCCAGCGCTTCACCGCCGAGGGCCGCAAGCACCGCCTGGTGGTCTCCCTCACCTCCGCCGTCCCCGAGCGGCGGGAGCAGCTGATGCCCGCCGCCGCCCGCTGGACCCACCAGCAGCTGGGCGACGCCCTGCGGGCCTACTCGGCCTCCAGTCGCCGCCGGATCACCCTCGCGTGGGTGCTCATCGGTGGGGTGAACCACGATCAGGCCGAGGTGGACGCCCTGGTACAGCTGTGCCGCGACGTGCGGGTGCGTATCAGCATCCTCGACGTCAACGACTCCCGCCCGGACGGCTTCCGTCGCGCCACCGACGACGAGCGCGAGGCCTTCATCGACCGGCTCCAGGTGCTGGGCGCGCCCATCGTGCGGCGCTACTCGGTGGGGCTGGCCAGCAACGCGGCCTGCGGGATGCTGGCGGGGAAGGGGGGGGAGGGCTGAGGCTCCAGATCGCCCTGGGAGGTCGTGCCGGCGATCTCGTCGATCTCCAACTCCAGCCGGAGGATCAGCTCACAGGTGGGCCGGCCCCACAGGGGGCAGATGTCCTGGTCCTGCGCGTCCGGCTGGCCCACCACGGAGGTCGCGCAGGCGTCGCCCTGGGCCAGCAGATCGGGGTGGTTGTCCGTCCACTCGTTGCCTTCGAGTAGCGCCGAGCCGCTGTCGAGGAACAGGCCGGCCCCCTGGTTGGCCGTGATCAGGTTGTCCTCGAGCACCAAGCCCACCGAGCCCTCCGCCCCTGGCTCGAGGGAGCCCGAGGCGAAGACACCGTCGCCGCAGCGAGTGGTGACCCCGTGGGGGAGCCCTTCGGTGCCGCTGATCACGTTGCCGGCGAGCCGATAGTGGCCTGCCCCGGACAAGTGGACACCCGCGATCAGGTTGTCCTCGATGGTGCAGTCAGACAGCGTGAGGGCCGGGGGCTCAGGATCGGCCTGGAAGGCGGCGTAGACTCCAACACCGCCGCCCAGGTTGGCGCTCTCGGTCGTCCCGGAGACGGTGGAGCCGATGAGCTGAAGGCTGCCGGCGTCCACCACCGACGCTCCTGCGAACTGATTGTCCAGCAGCGAGCAATCCGAGCAGGACAGCTGGGTGCCCCGGGACATCACCGCCAGGCCGAGCCCCTCGTCGTCCCGCACCACCAACCCGTTCGCCGTGACGGTCGCACCCGCCTGCGCGTACAGACCCAGGGCCGTCATGCCCTGCTCGCCGATGTTCTTCACCGTTCCGGAGATGACGGTGTCGTGGATGACGGCGGCGGTCCCCTCGCCGTCGGCACCCAGGCCCGCCTGGGTGTTGCCGCGAATCGTGCAGCCGTCCAGCACCATCACCGCACCGTTCCACGCCACGACGCCGAAGCCGCCCAGGTTGTTTTCGAGGGGGTGGTTGTCGGCGATGAGGCAGCCATGGAGCTCGAGCAGGGTCCCGGGATCGAAGGCGGTGGCCCCCAGCCCACGGTTCCTGGCGATCTCGCAGGCTTCGGCTGCCAGGTGGGCTCTGTCGTAGACCTCGATGCCGTAGCCCCCGCCGCCCAGGTCGTTGGGCAGGGTGTCCCGCACGGAGCAGTCCCGTAGCGTGGCCTGCGACCGCGGTCCGGTGACGATCATGCCCACCGCACGGTTCCTCTCGAGCACGGACTCCCGAGCTACCAGGCTGGCGCCGCTGCGGATCTCGATGCCGTGCCCGCCGTCGCCTCCCAGCCGGGTGCGGGTGTCGCGGACGCTGCTGCCTTCGAGCCGGATCGAGGTTCCGTCGCCCTCCGCCGCGATCCCCGTGGTGGTGGATGAGCTGACCTCGCAAGCCTCGGCCTCCACCTTGGCGCCGTGGTACGCCCCGATCCCGTAGCCGAAGCCGCCGGACACATCGGCCTCGGTGTCCTGGATGGAGCACTCTCTCAGGGAGACGGAGGCGCCTCCGTAGGCGGTGAGGACGCCTGCCGTGGTGTTGCTGGTGAAGTCACTGCCTTCCGCCAGTAGGCTCGCGCCGTACAAGATCTCCACCCCATGCCCGCCTTCCCCCGTGCTGTCCGGTTGGGTCCTCCGGATGGAGCTTCGTCGCATGGTCACCACCGTGTCCGCCTCGGCGGTGACCACGCCGATGGTGTTGTTGTCCGTGATCACACTGTCCTCGACCGTGACCGCTGCTCCCCCGCTCACCTCGAGCCCGTAGCCCAGGAGCCCATCTCGGTTCAGCAGGGTGCCCCGGACTCCACTGCTCACCAGCTCCACTGTGGTCCCCGCCCCGATCGCTTGCAGCCCCACCTCGGTGTTCCCGACCAGCTCGCAGCCCTCGAGCCGCAGGGTGGCGCCGGCCAGGATCTTCACGCCGTAGCCCAGGGTGTCGTCCTCGTAGGTCCGGGTGTCCCGAATCGTGCAGTCGCGGAGTGTGCCCCGGGCCATGGAGTTGTTGACCAGCAGCCCGTAGCCCATGTTGTCGGTGAGCACGCAGCCTTCGAGCACCGTGTCGGTGGTGGTGCCGATGCCCCGCCAGAAGATCGCCGCACCGCCGGTGGTGTTCCCTTCCAGCACCAGCCCCGACAAGGATGAGCTGCCTGAGCTCACCGCCAGGCCGAAGTAGTGGGCCCCCGTCACCGTCAGCCCCGAGACCTCGGCGCTGCCGCTGCCCACCGCGATCTCCAACCCCGCCGTCTCCGCGTCCCCCACGCTGGCATCCACCACCACCAGCTCCGCGCATCTCCCCGCCAGGTGTACCCCGTCGTGCTCGTCGCCCATGGCCAGGGTCTCCGGGTAGCGCCCAGCCGCCACCGCCACGAGCCCTCCACCCCTGTCCGCCGCCAGGTCCAGCCCGGCTTGGATGCTCTGTAGCGGCGCCTCTGCGCTGCCGTCTCCGCCCGTGGTCGACTCCACGTTCACGAACACCGCTCCCGCCTGCACCGCCAGCTCCCCCCATGTTCCGACGCCGCAGGACTCGGGCACGCAGGTCCCGTCGTCGTCCAGCCAGCCAGGCGAACAGGAGAACTCTTCTGCGGGGCTGGGCCCGCCGACCTGGGTCGGACAGCCGAGCAGCCCCAACGAGAGCAGGACCAGGGGTCCCGATCGGTACACGTCTTGGTTCATCCCGCTCCCCCCCTTGGTTCAGCAGCCCCCCGCCACCGCGCTGCCGTCGTACACCACCGCGTCGCACTCCACGACGGTCCCGCCGCTGCCGCTGATCTGCACCGTGGCGCCCAGCTCCTGGTAGACGGTGGCGCTGTTGCCGCTGATGTGGGCCGTCGCCCCGGCCTTGGCCCACGCTGTGGTCTGGTTGCCGCTGGACTGCAGGGTCGCGCCCGGCTCGAGGTAGAAGGTGCCGTGGTTTCCGTTGGTGCTGTACACGCCTCCCGCGCAGACCCATGCCTCGATCCAGTTGCCGGTTCCCGTGCCGGTGCTGCCCGCGGCCACCACCTCGACATCGGCCGGGAGGACCACCGAGCAGGGATCCGTGTCTGTGTCGGCATCGGTATCCGCGTCGGCATCGGTGTCGGCATCCGCGTCGGTGTCGGTGTCGGTGTCGGTGTCGGTGTCGGTGTCGCCCTCGGGTTGCGTGTCGGGGGGCTGGGTGTCGTCGGGCTTCACGCCACCGGTCACACAGGCTGCGAGCAGAAACAGGATGGGGAGGATGCGCATGGGATCAACGTAGCGTGCATTCCGGGTTTCGCACGGCCCTATTCGAACCCTGGCCCCTCCCGCGGGATCTCCTCCGTCTGGGGAGCGCTCTCGTCCAGCTCGATGGGCGTGGGCGGGGGCGGTACCTGCAGCTGGCTGTAGCGGCGGAAGGCCTGGCGCAGGATGTCGAGCATGGTCGCGATGTTGCGGGCCTCGCGCAGGTGCTCGGCGAGCCAGCCCTCGGCCAGCAGCTGGGAGAACAGGTCCTTGAGCCACAGCTGGGTCTGGCGGTCGGCGGGGCAGGCCAGGATGACCACCATCACGTCCACCTCGTTCCAGCGCGACGCGTCGAAGGAGACCGGCTCCGCGGTGGTGAACACCCCGATGGTCGGTGCCTCGACCTCCGGCAGGACGAAGCCGTTCAGGGCCACGCCGTTCCCCAGGGCGGTCACCTGCTGGCTCTCCCGCTCCCACAGCGCCTCGCTGATGGGGATCTCGAGATCCGTGTCCTCCACCGCGGCCAGCGCGCGGGCAACCTGGGCGAACAGCTCCCGCTTTCCCGCCACCCGCAGCCTGGGCCCCAGGGCCGCGTGCCGCAGGAAGGGCTCCATGTCTTCGTCCAGGCGAGGGGAGTGGACCACCGGCTCGTAGCGGGTGTGGACCTTGTGGCGTGGGGTCTTGAGCCGCAGCACCGCGCAGCGCGCCCGCTCCATCAGGTCCAGGTCCGGGGTGCCCAGCAGCAGGTTTCGCAGCGGCGACTCGGGGGGGGCACCGAGCACCAGCAGGTCGTGTTCGCGGCTCAGCTCCTCGATGGCCGCCTCGGCGTCCTGGGTGCGCAGCACCAGCCCCTCGGCCGGCGCCTTGCACATGCGGACGAACTGCTTGTGATACTCCCGGTGGGCGTGCATCACCCCATCGGTCTCCTCGATGGGGACCGGCATGAACAGGGTCAAGCTGCCGCCGCTGAGGGTGGCCAGCCGATCGGCCACGTGGACCACCAGGCTGTCGTAGGGTCCGGGCTGCGCCAGCACCAGGATGCGCTGGAAGCAGCTCAAGCCCACCGCGGTGCGGTCCACGGCCCGGGCCGCGGGCTTGTACACCGCCAGGTCGCAGGGCGGATGGTCAAGCCACCAGGAGATGGGGTTGGGGATCAGCCTCGTGAAGGCCGAGCGCCCAGGCCAGCTCATCACGATCCAGTCCGCGGCGGTCAGCCGGGCGTGGTGGGCCAGGGCGTGCCGCGCGTTGTGGGTGATGACATCGCGGAAGTCCACGCACACGTGCAGCTGCTCGCCGACCTCGTTGGTCTCGGCCTCGAGCTGCTGCATGCGGTCGTCCTGCTCCTCGAAGTACATCAGCATCGTCTGGTCGGGGACTTCCTCGAGGCGTACCACCTCGAGTACCCCGCCCTCCTGCACGAACGATGCCCCCAGCCGCATCAGCAGGGTGGCGTCCTCCTCCGCCCGCAGCAGGGGCACGATGACCCGCGGCAGCCCGGCCTGGTCGGCGTCCCTCGCCTCGCTGCTGGCCGTCTGCTCCGACAGCTGCTGCCCCCAGATGTGGCGCAGCACGCCGGTCCGAGCCACCCGGGTGCGGGGGTAGATCCAGTACCAGACCGAGCCCAGGATCACGACCGAGCCCACCCCCGCCGTGGCGATCCAGCCCAGCTGGAACAGCAGCCAGAAGCCGCCCAGGATGCCCGCGATCTGCAGCCAGGGGTACAGCGGTGCCTCGAACTTGGGCTTGTACCACTCCGGCGCCGTCTCACGCAGGATGATCAGGGCCACGTTGATGACGCAGAAGATGAAGATCTTGAAGCCCGACGCCAGCTTGGCCAGCTTGATCACCGGCAGCCCGGTGAGCAGCAGGATCAGCAGCGCGCCGGTGATGGCGATGGCGTAGACCGGGGTCCCCAGCTTGGGGTGTAGCCGCTGCAGGAAGCCCGGCATCAGCTGATCGCGGCCCATGGCGAAGGGGAAGCGGGTGGCGGACAGCACCCCCGCGTTGCACATGGAGATCAGTCCGATGACCGCCACCACGGCGAAGACGATCCGGCCGGTCGGGCCGAACAGGGCACCGGCGGCGGTGGCCAGGGGGGTGACGTCATCGGCCAGCTCGGCGTAGTGCACGGCTCCCACGATGACGGTGGTCACCAGCGCGTAGATCACCATCACCGTCAGCTGGGCTGCGATCATGCCCCAGGGGATGTTGCGGCCGGGGTTCCGGATCTCCTCGGCCACCGAGCAGACCTTGGTCACGCCCGCGTAGGACACGAAGACGAAGGCCGCGCCCTCGATCACCCCGAAGCCGCCCTCGGGAAACAGGGGCGCCAGCAGGCTGCGGTCCAGCTGGAAGCTGCCGCCCATCACGAACAACGCCAGCGCCACCAGGCAGATCCCCACCACCGTGACCTGCAGCCCGCTGACCTTGCCTGTGCCCAGGATGTTCAGCACCAGCATCAGGGCCAGGATGCCCAGGGCGAAGTGCAGGGGATCCATGGCGCTGATGATGGCCAGGTAGGCCCCCAGGCCCGCCAGGGCGAAGGCGGTCTTGGCCGACAGGGACAGCCAGGTCCCCAGCCCTGTGATGGTGCCGGCCAGCGGACCCAGGGCCCGGTCCACGTAGACGTAGGTGCCGCCCGAGATGGGCATGGCCGTGGCCATCTCCGCCTTGGACAGCAGCGCAGGGAAGACCATCAGGCCGGCCAGCAGGTAGGCCAGGCCTACGCTCGGGCCGGCCATGCTCGCGGCCATGCCCGGCAGCACGAAGATGCCCGAGCCCAGCATCGCCCCCACGGCGATGCTGAACACCGAGGCGAGGCCGAGCTGCCGGTCGAGCTGTTTTTTCAGGGGGGCTCCCGATGATAGGGAGCGCCACTATCACACATCCGGGTGGCACCATGCGCTTGTTGCTGTTCCTCGCATTGGCGGGCTGCACTCTCGACGACGACACCGCCTCCACCGATCCCCCTGGCGAGACGGGGGAGACCGGCGAGACCGACACCCCTCGCGACTGCGCTCCCGCCGACGCCGATCCCGAGCCCACCCCCGAGGGCCATCCCTCCGACGGCTGGCGCTGGACCAAGCAAGGCGCGCTCTTCGAGGACAGCGAGAGTCTCTCCTACGGAGAGGGCGACCTCGCTCCCTGCCTGGTAGACACCGGCGATGGGCTCCACCTGGTCTTCACCCGCCAGCGGGGCCTCGATCAGGACCTGTGGGTCAGCACCAGCGATGACGGCGTCAGCTGGACCGATCCTGTGGCCGCGACGGGGCTGCCCGAGGGCTCCGCCGGCTACTCCGCGTTGGCGTGGCGACAGGACGCCTACGCGCTCTGGTACGGCTCCGGCACCATCGAGTGGGCCAGGAGCACCGACGGCGTCGCCTTCGAGCCCCAGGGCACCGCCCTGTCACCCGGCGACGGCCAGCTGTCCCTGCTCTACCCGGCCATCACAGCCCTGGGTGACTCCCTCTGGCTGCACCACTCCGCCTTCGACGGCGCCACCTACAGCATCCAGATCGCGGCCTCCGAGGGCCTGGGAACAGACTTCACCGACCCGGTCACCGTGCTCGAGGCCTCCCCGTCGTCCTGGGACAACGCGGCCGTGGCCCAGCCCGCCTCGGCCATCCACGGCCAGGACTGGAACCTCTGGTACGGCGGCTACGACACCTCGCTCACCAACCCCGGCCCATGGCGCGTCGGCCTGGCCGTGGGCACCGCGTGGAGCGACCCGGTCTCCATCGGCGTCTCCCTCCCGCTGTCCGAGACCGGCCCCGACGCCTGGTCCACCCGCGATCCCACCGTCATCCCCTGGGGCGACGGCTGGCTGATGATCTACATCGGGATGGGCGACGATGGCATCTACCGCCTGATGAGCGCCACCTCGGACGTCTGCAACTGACGGTGGCAATGTAGGGGAGGGGTTCGCCCATCCGTTACGGCTCCCGCTCTGGTACGCTGTTCGCCGTGCAGTTCCAGGAGGGATCCCGTTGGGCAGCGACAGGTCGGACTCCGGTTTCCAAGCGCGATCCTTCGTCGCTGCCACCGTGGTCGCGCTCGCCGCCCTGTTCCTCGCCTGGGTCTTCCTCCAGGGCGACGAAGCTCCCCAATCACCCACGCCTCCCGAGACCCAATCTGCGTCTCATCCGGTCGCCCCCATCGAACTCCCTGGCGAAGGAGCCCCCCCCGAGCTTCCAGCGGGCGAACCCTGCACCCTCGTCGTCCGCGTCAACGCCGCCAGCTGCGACGAAGGCGTGGACCTCACCCTCGCGGCCCGGGACGGTTCCTGGGAGGACGGCGTCTTCCTCCCCTGCGAGGGCGCCCCCCTGGCCAAGTCCTGGACGGGCCTGTCCTGCGAGGGTCTGTGGGAGGTCACTGCCCAGACCGAGGGCTGTGCCGACGTGCGGCGCGTGACCGGGCTCGAGCCCCCCTTCACCACCGTCGAGCTCACCCTGAACCGTGCACGAACCCTCCGCATCCAGGCCATCGACCACAGCGACGGCACGCCCATCGAGCACGCCTGGGGCCAGTGGTACGGCAACGCACTCAGCACCTTTCGTGTGGACGCCACCACCTGGCAGGGACGGCAAGGCATCATCGAGATCGCCGTCCCCCTGGCGTATCCACTCCTCATCAGCGCGAGCGGCTACGCCCCCAGGACCTGGGACGGTAGCGCGGGCATGGGGCCGGACGACTACGAGGTCCTCGAGCTCGAGCCCGTCGAGGTCTTCTACGTGCACTGCACCCTCGACGGCGAGCCCTGTCCCGCGGACGACGAGGACCTGCGCGTCATCTCGGTCTGGCATCGCTACCTCGGCCCCCGGCAGCAGGAGGACTGCGAGCCCTGGTCGGACCAGGGCGACTTTCTCTGTCGCGGTGTGCGACACGGCCTGGAGGCCCAGGCCTACCGCGACCGGCTGGTGTCCGAGCCGAAGGGCCAGAGCCTCCCCGCGGTCTTCGGCTGGGACGGCCAGGCCGTGATCGGAGAGACCATCCTCGAGTTCCCGCTGGAGGATCCGGTCCGGCTCGAGCTGTTCGGTACGCCCGAGAAGGAGCCTGGGGATCCGTTCTGCGTCGATGTAGCGAGCGGGCAGCCCGGTTCCTGCAGTCTGCGGATACCCTCGACGGAGGCTGGGTACGGGGCCACCGACTGGAGCTACACTCCGGGGGAGACCCGCGAGTGGCCGCTGGACCTCGAGGACCGAGGCATCCTCGAGTGCGAGGACGGCTGGGCGGTCATCGGCCGGGGCATGGCGCGCTGCGAGGGCTTGATGCTCGAGCCCTGGGGCGTGGTCTGCGTGGATGCCCGGCGCTTCAACGGCTGCTCCCTGCTGGGCGACCTCCCACCCGAGCACTACGCCATCGAGGGCTGCCACGACCGCGTCCGCCCCGGCCGCTGGAAGGCCCACTGCCGCGACGAGAGCAGCGGCAGCCTCAGCTTCATCGACTGCGGCATCCACACCGTCACCGCCGGCGAGACCACCGAGATCAGCTGTCCCGAGTGAGCGCCTACAACGTCACCAACACCGCCGCCGTCATGCCGATCACGATGGCCAGGCCTCGCCGCCAGGTCAGCGGCTCCCGCAGGAAGATCGTCGCCAGGATCAGTACGAAGACCGTGGAGCTCTGGTTCAACACCGAGGCCGTGTTGGTCTGGGTGAAGGTCATGCCCAGGATCCACATGAACAAGGCGAAGTAGGTGCCGATCACCGCGGCTGGGACGGCCACCTTCCAGTGGGGCCCGGGCCGGAACACCTTGATCACCCCTGCCCGCCAGCGGGGCAGTAGCCCCTGGATACCCAGGAAGATCGCGCCTCCGGCCAGCCGCGCGGTGGTGGCCCACAGGGGGTCCGAGCGGTCCAGCACCGGCTTGGCCCACACGATGCCCGCCGCCATCAGCAGCATGGACAGCCCGCCCAGCACCACACCGATCCGCAAGGAGCGTCTGTCCGCCTCGTCGCCGGCCTTGTCCTCGGGCTTCCAGGTGCCCACCAGGATCGCCGCCCCCATCATCAGCATGGCGGGGAACAACCAGGGCCCCCGGGGCTCCCCCAGGTACAGAGCAGAGCAGAGCACCACCGCGGGGCTGTACAGGCAGTTGACGATGGCCGAGCGGCCGGCCCCCAGCCGGTTCAGGCTGGCGAAGAACACCGAGTCGGCGATGGCGATGCCCAGGGCCCCCGAGGCCATCAACACCACCCAGTCTTCGAGCGGCACGCTCTCGGGGAAGAAGGGCGCCCCCAGCACCAGCATGGTGATGACGAACAGGGTCAGCCCCACCACCGCCTTGAACAGGTTGAGCGCCACCGGCTCGATGGTCTCCCCCGTCTTCCGGAACAGGATCACCGCGAAGGCCCACAGCACCGCGCAGGCCAGCGCGTAGAACTCCCCCGCGGATAGGAAGGGGATCCCGGTGTCGAAGACGTAGGGGCTCATGGCGCCGCTCGTCTATTGCGCGGTGCCACAGGGAACCACGATGTCCCGTCGCCCCTAGCCCTCACGCTCAGCCAGCGTCCCCACCCGCGCCTCGTAGAACGCCCGGCACTTGTAGCGGTCTTCGGTGGACATCAGGGCGATGCCCTCGCGGGGGTGCTCGTTGTAGTAGCCGGTGATGGCGTAGGGCAGGTGGTAGCCCCAGCGCAGCGACTCGCGCAGGGTGGCGAACTCGTCCACCAGATCGAGCACCGGCTTGACGTTGTAGCGGGGGTTGTCCAGGTAGAACAGCAGCAGCTCGAGGGGGCAGTTGCCGGCGCCGCGGCCGATGCCGTGGATGGTTCCGTCGACCCAGTCGGCGCCTTCGTCGATGGCGGCGATGGTGTTGGCGAAGGCCTGCTGCTGGTTGTTGTGGAAGTGGCCGCCCACCCGCTTGTCGCCCAGGTAGTTCTTGTACTTTCGGATGAGGTAGCGCACGTGGTACGGGAACAGCGCGCCGTAGCTGTCCACGAGGGCCACGGCCCCCACGCCCGAGGTGGCCAGGCGCTTGAGCACGTCGTCCAGCACGTCGATCTCCACAGCGGAGACCGCCATGACCTGCAGGAAGGTCTCGTAGCCGTTCTCGAGGCAGTGATCGGCGATGGCGAAGGCCTCGTCGAGCTGGTGGGCGTAGCAGGCCACTCGGATCACGTCGATGACCGAGTCGCGCTTGTGGGGGATCTCGGCCTTGGTGATGCGGCCGATGTCCACCATTGTGGACAGCTTGATGCGGCCCGGCTCCACCACCCGGCGCAGATCCTCTTCGTCGCAGAAGCGCCAGGGGCCCGCGTGGGGGAACACGCCCTTGGTGGTGCGGTAGCCGACCTCCATGTAGTCGATGTTGGCTTCCACCAGCGCCTCGAAGACCATGTTGACGAGGTTGTGGTCGAACTTCCAGGCGTTGCTGATGCCACCGTCGCGGATGGTGCAGTCCAGCACCTCGACGCGGCGGCGGGTGTCGGTGATCAGGCCGTCAGGAGCGCAGCGGATGCGGTAGTCGGAACCCATTGATTCTCCGTTGGGTGGATGCGGCCCTCGACAGTAACACCGCGAGAACCGATCTGCGGTGGTTCTCGCGGGCGGCGTTCGAACCGGCGACGTCGACTACGTCGCGATTCGACGCCGCCTGCACCCGCTCAGCTTCGCGACCGCTTGCTGCGCTTGCGGTGGGCGCCCTTTCCCTTGCCCTGGTGGCTCGAGCGTCCGCGGGCCTTGGCCGAGGGCTCCGTAGGGCCTTGCTGGTGGTCCGGGTAGTGCTCGTGGACCCAGGCACGGTATTGCTCGAAGCTGCCGTCCAGGATGCTCGCGCGCATGCGATCCATGAAGCGGATGAACCAGCGCACGTTGTGGATGGTGGCCAGGGTGGCGGCCAGGATCTCGCCCACGCGGAACAGGTGGTGGACGTACGCCCGGGTGAACTGGCGGCAGGTGGCGCAGTCGCAGTTGGTGTCCAGGGGGTAGAAGTCGCGCCGGTAGCGTCGGTCGGTGAGCCGGAGGCGGCCAGCGTCGGTATAGATCAGGCCCGAGCGCGCGTGGCGGGTGGGGATCACGCAGTCGAACATGTCGATGCCACGGGCCACACCCTCCACGAGATCCTGGGGCCGGCCCACACCCATGAGGTAGCGGGGGAAGTCACGGGGCATGTGCGGGGTGGTGTTTTCGAGGATGTCCCTCATCTGGTCGGGGGTCTCGCCCACCGCCAGTCCGCCTACGGCGTAGCCGTCGAAGCCGATCTCGGCGATCGCTTCGGCCGAGCGCTTGCGCAGGTCGTGCCAGAAGGCACCCTGGACGATGCCGAACAGCGCCTGGTCGGGCCGGGTGTGGGCCGCCTTCGAGCGGGCCTCCCAGCGGTGGGTGCGCTCGAGGGATCGCTCTGCGTACTTCCTGTCCACATCCGCCGGCAGGCACTCGTCGAACACCATGGCGATGTCGGCCCCCAGGGCCTGCTGCACCTTCATGGAGATCTCGGGGCTCAGCCGGGTCTTCTTGCCGTCGACCGCGTAGCAGAAGCTCACACCCTCTTCGTCGACCGTCTTGTCCAGGGAGAAGACCTGGAATCCTCCGGAGTCGGTGAGGATGGGCAGGTCCACCCCCATGAAGCGGTGCAGGCCGCCAGCCTTCTCGACGATCTGCTCTCCCGGGCGCTGGGACAGGTGGTAGGTGTTGGCCAGCATGATGCTCACGCCGGCCTCGTGGATGTCCCGGGGCTGGGTAGCGCGCAGCGCGGCCTGGGTGCCCACGGGCATGAACACTGGGGTCTGGACCGTGCCGTGGGGGAGCTGCAGGTGCGCCGCGCGCGCGGAACCGAGGGTCTTTTCGAGCTGGAATTGGACGCTTCTCATGGTGCGACACCCTAATGCGACT
>CAZHIK010000130.1:0-13317 GCA_964532635.1 uncultured Enterobacterales bacterium | reverse complement strand
CCCCCCTCCCCTCGCCCCGCTGGCTCACTGGTCTCTCTCGCTCGAGCCTCATCGCTTCGGCCCTGCTCCTGGCAGGGCCGGCGCTGGCTCAGGACACCGGTGACACAGCGGCCTCGTCCGTCGCAGCGCCAGTGATCGACGGCTTCGTCCGCGATCCGGTCACGGGGGTCGTCGAGGATGCCTACGTGGTCTCGGGCATCACCTACACGCTGGACTCGCTCACGGGGGCCTATGCGGGCATCTACTACTTCTACGAGGACGCGAACTACCTGTACTTCGCCTTCGAGCAGAGCCACGATCTGAACGACAACAGCTACGGCGCCAACGAGATCGACTGGACCTTCGGGCGCAACCACACGCTCAAGGATCTCGAAAAGTCCGAGCACGCCAAGATCCAGCTGTACGACGACACCGGCGCCCTGACGCTCGAGTTCTTCCTCGACTACATCACCTACGACCGCAGTATTCGGGCCTACGAGTGCCTGAGCGTCAGCGGCGGCGACGGCGCGATGCTCGTCGGTGATCCGGCCTACGTCGTGGAGGCGTCCAGTTCCCAGGACTGGAACATGAACGACGCGACGCCGCGCTACCCCAGCCTCACCAAGGTGAGTCCCGAGCGCGTGCCCACCAACACCTACGACTACGGCACCACCGCCGATCCCAGCTACCCCTGGATCTACGAGCTGGTCTACGAGTGGAAGGTCGACAAGGCCGCCTTCGGTGCCAACAACTTCGGCAGCATCGAGATCCTCGAGGTCCACAACTCGCCCCTGAAGAGCGGCGCCAACCCGGTGCCCACCCCGCTGCTCACCGGCTCGAAGAGCGCCAACCCGGCCAGCGGCACCGAGATGGACTTCGGCGAGTCCATCCTCTACACCTTGAGCTTCACCAACACCGGCCTGGTGACCATCGCCAACGCGACCATCACCGATGTGCTGGACTCCAACCTGTTCGATGCCGTGGTCTACGACAGCGGCACCTGCTCCACCAGCCCCTGCGACGCCGGCAGCACCATCACCTGGAACGTGGGCGACATCGCCCCCGGGGCCACGGTCGAGGTGCAGTTCGAGGCCACCGTGGACTGGCAGTGCAGCGTGGACGCCGTCTACAACTACGGCACGCTGGACTCGGTCACCCTGCCCGAGCCCTTCGTCACCAACGCCACCGAGCACCTGTGCTACGACAGCGACGGTGACGGTGTGTGCGGCTGCGACAACTGCCCGGACACCTACAACCCCAGCCAGACCGACAGCGACGGTGATGGCTGGGGTGACGCCTGCTCGGTGGTGGATCTGTCCCTGACCAAGACCCCCATCAGCTGGACCGACACCGACGGCAACGGCCTGCTCTCCCCGGGCGACACGGTCACCTACCAGCTGGATTACGGCAACGTGGGCAACGCGCCCGCCACCGCCGTGCTGCTCGAGGACGATCCCGACGAGAGCTGGGTCTCCTCCATCAGCAACATCTCGGGTGGTGGCACCTACGACGGTGACATCATCACCTGGAACATCTCCACCCTGGCGGTCAGCGAGACCGGCACGGTCACCTACGACGCGGTGATGGCCGGCAGCGGCAGCTTCCCCGCGGGTACCACCTCGGTGGTCAACACCGCCACCCTGAGCGCCGCCGAGGACGACCCGGTCTCCTCCACCGCGGTCGTTGAAGTGGTCGCCGCCACCTCCCTGTCCCTGGCCAAGGCCAGCACGGGCTGGACCGACATCGACGGCGACGGCCTGCTCTCTCCGGGCGACTTTGTCCAGTACCAGCTGGACTGGGCCAACAACGGCGACGCCCCCGCCACCTCGGTGGTGCTGTCCGACGACATCGACGAGGCCTGGATCGCCGCGGTGGGCACCATCAGCGACAGCGGCGCCTACGACGGCAACACCATCACCTGGAACCTCGGTACCCTCGACGCCGGCACCTCCGGCTTCGTCACCTACGAGGTCGAGCTGGCGGCCGAGGGCGTCTTCCCCCACGGCAGCACCTCCATCTACAACACCGCGATCCTCGAAAGCGCCGAGGAAGGCCCCCTGACGGCCACCGAGGTGGTCACCGCCCAGGCCGCGGCCATCCTGTCCCTCACCAAGTTCTCCACGGGCTGGACCGACGGTGACGGTGACGGTCAGCTCTCCCCCGGCGACATCGTTCAGTACGAGCTCAGCTTCTCGAACGACGGCAACGCCGAGGCCACCAACGCCATCCTCACCGACGATCCCGACGAGGTCTACATCGCCAGCGTCTTCAACGTCAGCGACCTGGGTTCCTACGACGGCGACCTCATCACCTGGGACATCGGCAGCCTGCTGCCCGGCGAGACCGGCGTGGTGACCTACGAGGTGATCCTCGAAGGCGCCGGTGCGTTCCTGGACGGCGCCACCGACGTCACCAACACCGCCAGCCTCGACTCCGCCGAGTACGGCCCGACCACCGACACCGAGATCGTCACCGTCGTCGCCGCCGCCGAGCTGACCCTGACCAAGCAGAGCGTTGGATACACCGACCTGGACGGCGACGGCCTGCTCTCCCCCGGCGACCTGGTCATGTACCAGCTCGACTACAGCAACACCGGCAACGCCGCGGCCACCAACGCGGTGCTGACCGACGATCCGGACGAGAGCTGGGTCAGCGGCATCAGCGCCTCGGGCGGCAGCTACGACGGCGACCTCATCACCTGGTCCATCGGCACCATCCTGCCCGGCGCCAGCGGCACGGTGACCTACGAGGCCACCATGGCCGCGGCCGGTACCTTCCCCCACGGCAGCACCAACGTGGTCAACACCGCCAGCCTCACCGCCACCGAGGACGGCCCCGTCAGCGCCAGCGAGACCGTCACCGTCAGCGCGGTGGTCCAGCTCGCCGTGTCCAAGATCAGCACCGGCTACACCGACGTGGACGGCAACGGCACCCTCTCTCCGGGTGATGTGGTGGCCTATCAGGTGGACTTCTCGAACCTCGGCAACGCCACCTCCACCTCCACTACGCTGTACGACGATCCCGACGAGACCTATGTCGCCTCCATCGGTGCCATCAGCGACCTGGGCATCTACGACGGCGACCTCATCAGCTGGGACCTGGGCGACCTGCTGCCCGGTGAGACCGGCTCGGTCAGCTACGAGGCCACCCTGGGCGCCGCGGGCACCTTCCTGGACGGCCTGACCGACGTGGTCAACACCGCCAGCCTGCAGTCCGCCGAAGACGGTCCTGTGACCGCCAGCGAGACCGTGTCTGTCACCGCGGCCGCGTCCCTGGGGCTGGCCAAGCTCAGCACCGGCTACACCGACGTGGACGCCAACGGCATCCTCTCCCCGGGTGACATCGTCCAGTACCAGCTGGACTGGGCCAACACAGGCGACGCCGACGCCACCGGCGCTGTGCTCACCGACGATCCCGACGAGACCTACGTGGCCTCGGTGCAGAGCGTCAGCGACAGCGGCCTGTACGATGGCAACCTCATCAGCTGGGATCTGGGCACCATCGCGGCCGGCGCCTCCGGCTTCGTGACCTACGAGGCCGTGCTCGTCGAGGCGGGCTCCTTCCCCGACGGCGCCACCGACGTGGTCAACACCGCCAGCCTGAGCGCCAACGAGGACGGCCCGGTGGGGGCCAGCGAGACCGTCACGGTCAACGCCGCGGCGCTGCTCGAGATCCTCAAGAGCTCCTCCGGCTACGCCGACAACGACGGCGACGGCACCCTCTCCCCCGGTGACTCGGTCTGGTACCAGCTGTCCTACGCCAACAACGGTGACGCCACCGCCACCGCCACCATGGTCACCGACGATCCCGACGAGACCTACGTGGTGGGCATCGAGTCCATCACGGACCTGGGTGTGTACGACGGCGATCTCATCAGCTGGGACCTGGGCGATCTGCTGCCCGGCGAGGCTGGCTCGTTGAGCTACACCGCCGTGCTCGGTGCGGCCGGGACCTTCCTGGACGGCGCCACCGACGTGGTCAACACCGCGACCATCCAGAGCGCTGAGGAAGGCCCCTATACCGCCACCGAGACCGTCACGGTCACCGCCGCGGTGGAGCTGACCCTGGCAAAGGCCAGCACGGGCTACACCGACGTGGACGGCGACGGCCTGCTCTCCCCGGGCGACATCGTGGCCTACCAGCTGTCCTACGCCAACATCGGCAACGCCGACGCCAGCGGCGTGGCGCTGAGCGACGATCCCGATGAGACCTGGGTCGCCAGCATCCAGTCCATCAGCGGCCTGGGCAGCTACGACGGCGATCTCATCACCTGGAACATCGGCTCCCTGGCCGCCGGCACCTCCGGCACGGTGACCTACGAAGCCGTCACGGCCGCCGCGGGCACCTTCCCCCACGGCGACACGGCCGTGGCCAACACCGCCAGCCTGAGCGCCAACGAGGACGGCCCGGTGGGCGCCAATGAGACAGTGACGGTCACCGCGGCGGTCGAGCTGACCGCGGCCAAGGCCAGCATTGGCTACAGCGACATCGACGGCAACGGCCTGCTCTCCCCGGGTGACGTGGTCCAGTACCAGGTCAGCTACGCCAACGTGGGCAACGCCGACGCTACGGCCCTGAGCATCAGCGATGATCCGGACGAGAGCTACGTGGCCTCCGTCCAGACCATCAGCGATGGCGGGCTGTACGATGGCGACCTCATCAGCTGGAGCCTGGGTACCCTCGCTACGGGCGCCAGCGGCACCGTGACCTACGAAGCCGTGATGGGCGCCGCAGGCACCTTCGCCGACGGCCTGACCGACGTGGTCAACACCGTCAGCGTCACCGCCCCCGAGGACGGCCCGGTGACCGCTACCGAGACCGTCGCGGTCACCGCCGCGGCCGTGCTCACCGTCACCAAGGCCAGCACCGGCTTCACCGACGTGGACGGCTCGGGCGCCATCTCCCCAGGAGACATCGTCCAGTACCAGGTCGGCTACGCCAACATCGGTGACGCGGCGGCCACCTCGGTGAGCCTGACCGACAACCCCGACGAGACCTACGTGGTCAGCATCGACGCCATCAGTGACGCCGGCCTGTACGACGGCGACCTCATCTCCTGGGACCTGGGCAGCCTGGCCCCTGGTGAGACCGGCTTCGTCAGCTACGAGGCCACCCTGGGCCCCGATGGCACCTTCCTCGACGGCGCCACCGACGTGCCCAACACGGCGGAGCTGACCAGCGCCGAGGACGGCCCGGTCTACGCCAGCGAGATGGTCACCGTCAACGCCGACGCCCAGCTGTCCGTCATCAAGACCAGCACCGGCTACACCGACGTGGACTCCTCGGGCGCCCTGTCCCCGGGCGACATCGTCTGGTACCAGATCGACTACAGCAACGACGGTGACGCGGCAGCCAGCACGGTCAGCCTCACCGACAACCCCGACGAGACCTACGTCGCCAGCATCCAGAGCGTGAGCGACAGCGGTGTGTACGACGGCGACCTCATCAGCTGGAGTCTGGGTACCGTGGCGGCCGGAGCCAGCGGCTTCGTGACCTACGAGGCCGTGCTGGTGGACGCCGGCGGCTTCCCCGCGGGTGCCACCGACGTGTACAACACCGCGACCCTCGAGAGCAGCGAGGACGGCCCGGTCAGCGACGACGAGACCGTGAGCGTCAACGCCGACGTGGACCTGGCTGTCACCAAGCTCAGCACCGGCTACACCGACGTGGACGGCGACGGCCTGCTCTCCCCGGGTGATGTGGTCCAGTACGAGGTCGGCTACGCCAACAACGGTGACGCCACCGCCAACGCGGTGACCATCAGCGACGACGTGGACGAGACCTGGGTTGCCGGCGTGCAGACCATCAGCGACCTGGGCATCTACGACGGCGACACCATCTCCTGGGACCTGGGCAGCCTGCTGCCCGGTGAGACCGGCTACGTGAGCTACGAGACCGTGCTCGGCGGCGCTGGGACCTTCCCCCACGGCGACACCCCCGTGGTCAACACCGCCACCCTGAGCGCCACCGAGGGCGGGCCGGTCTCGGCGACCGAGACCGTCACCGTGACCGCGGCCGTGGACCTGGCGGTGGCCAAGGTGAGCACCGGCTACACCGACGTGGACGGTGACGGCCTGCTCTCCCCGGCCGACGTGGTGCAGTACCAGGTCAGCTACGCCAACAACGGCAACGCCGACGCCTCCTCGGTCGCCATCAGCGACGATGTGGACGAGACCTGGGTCGCTGCGGTCCAGACCATCAGCGACAGCGGTGTGTACGACGGTGACCTCATCGGCTGGAGCCTCGGCGGCCTGGCCGCCGGCGCCAGCGGCACCGTGACCTACGAGGTTGTGCTGGGTGACGCGGGCGTCTTCCCCCACGGCAGCACGGATGTGGTCAACACCGTGGCCCTGCAGAGCGCCGAGGACGGCCCGGTCAGCGCGAGTGAGACCGTCACTGTGGTCGCAGCGGTGGAGCTGGCGGTGGCCAAGGCCAGCACCGGCAGCACCGACGTGGACGGCGACGGCGTGCTCTCCCCCGGTGACATCGTGTGGTACCAGGTGGACTGGGCCAACAACGGCAACGCCGCCACCACCGCCACTACCATCAGCGACGATCCGGACGAGAGCTGGGTCGCCAGCGTGCAGAGCATCAGCGACGCCGGCGTGTACGACGGCAACCTCATCAGCTGGGACCTCGGAGCGGTCGCGCCCTACGCCTCCGGCTCCGTGACCTACGAGGTGGTGCTGGCTGGCGCGGGTGTGTATCCGGACGGCGACACCGCTGTGGTCAACACCATCA
Source organism: uncultured Enterobacterales bacterium (assembly GCA_964532635.1). Taxonomy (GTDB): domain Bacteria; phylum Myxococcota_A; class UBA796; order UBA796; family JAFGLY01; genus CALDOK01. The sequence continues at coordinate 6,597 of CAZHIK010000130.1, read as the reverse complement.
GCCTGACCTCCCCCGAGGATGGCCCGGTGACCGACAGCGAGACCGTCACCGTCACCGCCGCGGCCGAGCTGACCCTGGCCAAGCTCAGCACCGGCTACACCGACGTGGACGGCAACGGCGCCCTGTCTCCTGGTGACGAGGTCCAGTACCAGCTCGACTACGCCAACGTGGGCAACGCCGACGCCACGGGCGCGACCCTGAGCGACGATCCGGACGAGACCTACGCGGTCGGCATCCAGCTCATCAGCGATGGTGGCGTGTACGACGGCAACCTCATCAACTGGGACCTGGGCACCATCGCGGCGGGTGCGAGCGGCACCATCACCTACGAAGCCGTGATGGGCGACGCGGGCACCTTCCTCGACGGCTCCACCACGGTGCTCAACACCGCCAGCCTCGACAGCGCCGAGGACGGCCCCGTCACCGCCACCGAGACCGTGACCGTGGTCGCAGACGTGGCCCTGACCGTGGACAAGCTCAGCACCGGCTACACCGACGTGGACGGTGACGGCGTGCTCTCCCCGGGCGACGTGGTCCAGTACATGGTGAGCTACGGCAACACCGGTGATGCCACCGCTACCGGCCTGACCATCGTGGACGATCCCGACGAGGCCTGGGTGGTGGGCATCTCGAGCATCAGCGATGCCGGTGCCTACGATGGCGACATCATCACCTGGGCGCTGGGCGACCTGGCGGCGGGCGAGACCGGCTTCGTCACCTACGAAGCCGAGATGGCCGCGCCCAACGTCTTCCCGGCGGGCGACACCGTGGTGTCCAACACCGTGGAGATCACCTCGGGTGAGGAAGGCCCCATCACCGACACCGAGATCGTGACGGTCACCGCTGCTCCCATCCTCGACATCGTCAAGGCGGTGGTCTCCACCACCGAGGTGATGAGCACGGTGAGCAACAGCGCCACGGTGGACTCGACCGAGACCGATCCGGTGGCGAGTGCGGCCGCCAGCGCCACGGTCGCCACAGCGACCCAGATCGCCTACAGCCTCACGGTCAGCAACAGCGGTACCGCAGCGGCCTCGGGTGTGACCATCGCCGACGTGCTGCCGGCGGACACCAGCTTCGACAGCGCCACGGGAACCTACACCTACGACGCGGGCACCGGCACGGTCACCTGGGACCTCGGCACGCTGTCGGCCGGCGCCAGCACCAGCGTCGATCTCACGATCACCGCACAGTAAGCTCCACCTGTTCTGTACCCGGGCCGCCCTCTCGCAGGGCGGCCCACCTCGTTGGGATCGGCCCGTGCGCTAGGCCGGCAGCTTCCCGCTCTTCAACCACCCCTTGGCGAAAGCCTCGCGCTTCTTGGCCCCAGCCAGGATCGCGGGCTCCGCCTTCTTCTCGAGAACCCGGCCCACCACCGGCACCTTGACGTTCAGCTCCCACTCCATGCGGTAGCGGGTGCCTCCGGCGGGGGTGGAAAAGAGCTGGTGGCGGCCCTTGACGTCGATGCCCTTTTCGTGGGGGGACACCCGCCACCAGCGGCAGCCGGGCTGGTCCAGGTCCCACTCGTAGTGCAGCTCGTTGGGGACCTCCTTGGGCCTTGCCCCGGGGATGCGGTTGGGGCCTACCTGGTCGATGCACAGGTGCACGCCGGTCTCGCTCCGATCGATCACCCGGGTCTCGGCCCTCAGCTGGCCCTGGTGCACGGCCTCCTCGGCCAGGAAGGGGCCGTGGGTGAACAGCTTCAGGACGGTCTCGACGGGCTCGTCGAAGAATAGATCGGTGTGAAAGGAACGGGCCATGGATGCCTCCTGTGCCGCCCTCGTATTCCCAGGGCTTCGGAGCTTCCAGGTCAACACCACTCGAAGCTGCGGACACCGCTTGGATGACCCCCGCTTGGAGAGACCATGCACCCCGCCCTGCCCGCCTCCCTCATCCTGCTGCTGTCCGCCTGCGGCCCCGCTTCCACCGACGACAGCGTCCAGCCCATCGATCTCTCCATCGAGGTGGTGGATCCCGTCAACGGCGAGCCTGTGCCCGACGCTTGGCTGGCCTTCGATCTGGGCGACGAGCTGCTGTCGGCCCGCAGCGGCGCCGACGGCTCGGTGTTCCTGCCCGGCCTTCCGGGCGACGCCGTGCTGGATGTGACCATTGCAGCCCCCGGCTACACCGCGGTGAGCTTCGGCGAGGTGGAGCTGGCTCAGACCGAGCTGCCCTGGAGCCTGGGCCTGTCCCTGATGGACTCCGCTGACTACGACGGCCGCTGGGTCACCGTCAGCGGCACCATCCAGGGTGCGCCCGCAGGCTCCTGGGTGCTGCTGTACGGCGCGCGCGACTACCACGACTATGTCCAGGGTGCCGGTGAGGAGCCCGTGCCCTTCTCGTTCCAGGCGCCCCTGTACGGCGACGAGGACAGCTACACGTTCTCGGCCGTGGCCATCGACGACGACTACGCCCTGCAGGGTGTCACGGTCGCCACAGCCCTCGAAGACGACGCCGAAGACCTGGTGCTCATCATGGAGGACGGCACCCTCGGCAGCCTGCAGGTGGAGGCCTCGGTGCCCATGCTCAACGGCCGACCCGCCAGCGCCCCCCCCGCGGACTGGTGCATGCAGGTGCTGAGCACCGCCCCGGCCGAGGCCTCTGGCGCGGTGACCGGATGGAACGCCAGCTGCGAGCAGAGCGGCGACGGCTTCCTGTTCACCGCCGACTTCCAGCCCCTCGAGGACATGCAACAGGTGGCGACGGTCTACCTCACGGACGACTGGGAGGACTTCGGGAACTTCAGCTGGGCCCAGGTGCCTGTAGACGGCGACAGCGTCACGGTGGCCATGCTGGACACGCCGGTGCTCGACGCCGCCACCAGCTTCGAGCCCGGCGCAAGCATCGGCTGGCAGCCGGCCGAGGGCGCCAGCAGCACTATGGCCTACGTCCAACAGGGCGATGACATCCCCTGGCTGATCTACCCGGGCCGGGACGACGGCATGGACTACCCGCGGCTGCCGGAAGACTTCGACAGCTCCCTGCTGCCCGACAGCGGCAGCTGGACCCTGTACGCCCGGGACTACAGCCTCGACGGAGACGGCGCCCTCGACATCAGCAGGCCCTACCGGGTCTCGGCGGTGGCGGGTGGTGAGGTGTCCCGATGATCGCCCCCCTCGCGCTCCTCCTCGCGGTCCTTCCCACCCGTGCCATCGAGCAGCCCGCCGGCACCGGCACGGGCGCCATCTGGCTGGGCACGGCCCCCATCGGTGCTCCGCCTGCCCTTCGCCCCGGTGAGCACCTGGGGCCGGTGGTCAGCGTGGGCGGCGAGAAGCTGCAGACCCGCTGGGAGGCGCTGCCCAGCGCGCGTGCAGGCACGCCACCCGTGCTGATGCTGCCAGAGCTTCCAGCCCGCCAGCACCTGATCATCGCCATCGACGCCGAGCTGGCCGTCGAGTCCGAGTTGCTCATGCCCTTCATCGAGTCCCGCGAGGCCGAAGGCTGGGAGGTGGTGCTCGCCTCCAGCGATCTGTGGGACATCCCGAGCGAGGGCCCCGACGACAGCACCGCCGGCCGCCTGCGCGGCTGGCTCGCCGAGCACTACGCCGACGATCCCGGGGCCTACCTGCTCCTGGTGGGTGATCCAGATCCGCTGGTGGGATCGGTGCCCATGAAGAACACCCACCCCTTGAGCTCCATCATCCACTACTACGACGACTGGCTGGCCTCCGAGATGGATCCCATGCCGTCGGACTTCTACTACGCCGACCTGGATGGCGTCTGGGACTGCGACGGCGACGGCCGCTACGCCGAGTACCCCGACGACGCCGGTGAGGGCTGCGTGGACTTCGGGCCCGAGCTGCACGTGGGGCGTCTGCCGGTGTACCGCGACAGCGCGACCCTGCTGGACACGCTGCTCGAGCGCGCCATGGCCCGCGACATGGAGCCCGACAAGAGCTACCGCGGCCGGGTGCTGCTGCCCGGCGCGCTGTTCTCCATCGAGGGCGCCCCCTCCCCCACCGGTGGCGACTACATGGACAACAGCGACGGTGCCTCGGTGCTGGACGCCATCCACGCCGCGCTGCCTGGGGACATGCAGGACGCCTCCACCCGCATGTACGAGTCCGACGGCCTGATCACCTCGGTCTACGAGCACGAGCTGCCCCTGAGCCAGGAAGAGGTGGTGGAGCAGTGGCAACGGGGACACGGCCTGGTGGTCTGGGCCGGTCACGGCGGCACCGACGGGGTGTATCGCATGTATTGGAGCGAGGACGCCGACGAGGACGGCTACGCCGATCACAACGAGTTCGGCTACCCCAGCTTCATGCAGTCCCTCGAGGCCGAGGCCCTCGAGGACGTGGGCGGCGCCTTCACCTGGCACATCAGCTGCGACAACGGCCACCCCGAGGACGAGGACAACCTGGGCGCGGCGCTGCTGATGGGCGGCGCCGCGGCCACGGTCACGGCCAGCCGCCCCGCCTTCGGCAGCACCCCTGCCTGGGGCGAGCCCTTCGAGCCTCGGCCCGACCTGGCCACCTCCAGCACCGCCGCCTACTACTACGCCGAGCGCATCGCGCTGGGGGAGCCGGCGGGGCAGGCCCTGTCGAACACCAAGCTGGCGCTCACGGGCGAAGGCTGGAGCGAGGAGAGCTACGGTGCGGACTTCACCGGGGTGACCTGGGCCACCAAGCTCGAGTTCAACCTCTACGGCGATCCCACCCGCTCCCTGGAGCTGTGCGACTCCGACGCCGACTGCGACGACGGCTCGCCCTGCAACGGCAGCGAGAGCTGCGAGCAGGGCTTCTGCGTGCACAGCGAGCCGGTGGACTGCAGCCACATGGACAGCGCCTGCACCCGGGGCAGCTGCGATCTGGTGAGTGGAGCCTGCGAAGAGCAGGCGCGGCTCGACGGGTCCCCCTGCGACGACGGTGACTGGTGCACCGAGGTGGACAGCTGCCTCGAGGGCAGCTGTGGCGGCGAGGAGCGCGCCTGCGGCGAGCGGGACGGCTGGGTGTCCTGGTGCGACAGCGTGGACCAGCAGTGCACGTGGGAGGAGATCCCCGTGGAGCAGCCCGTGGGATGCGGCTGCAGCAGCCCGGAGCGCCGCAGCGGAGCGGCCTGGCTCCTCGTGCTGGTCTCCGCGGCCGCCATCTCTCGGCGGAGGAGTTCCCGGATCGCGTAGGGGACGAGAAAAGACCTGCATCCGACCCGTGGGTCGGTTAGCAAGCTCGCGCCCTCCCCCACATCCGCGTGATCATGTCCTCTGCCTCCCTGGCCCTCGACAGCCGTGACCTGGCCCTGGACGTCCTCGATCTGCTACGCGAGCTGGATCCCTCCCGCTGGTCCGACGAGCTCAACGAGAACCTGCACGTTCGGCTCGACGAGCTCCGCGTGCGGATCGACGACCTGCTCGAGCTGGCCAACGACACCGACCTCATCCAGCGCGCCCAGGCGGACGCGGATCTCCACATCGCCCAGCTCGAGCGTTCCTGGCACCATGTTGCCGAGATCATCGAGGATCGAGTCCCCGCCCGCTCCCTGTCGACGGCTGATCTCGAGGCCGAGTGGATGAGCTTCCGCGCCCAGCTCCAGGGCGCCTACGAGGGCCTGGCCAACGATCTGCGCGGCTATGCGATCCACCTCCCCCACCTGCGCCCCACCAACTACGCGCGCAACGTGCTGCACGTCGGCGCGGCTCTGGCTGGCATCGGCGTGGTGCTGTCCCTCTTCCCCCGCTTCCCCACTGTGGTCCTGGGCATCGCGGGTGGCGTCGCCGCTACTGGGTGGACCATGGAGACCACTCGCCGGTTCTGGCGCCCCATGGACCGCTTCTCCTGGTGGCTGTTCGGCAAGTGCGCCCACCCCCACGAGCGCTACCGGATCAACTCGGCCACCTGGTTCTCCACCTCGCTGCTCATCCTGGCCCTCATCGGCTCCCCCATGATCGCGGCGGTGGCCTTGGCGGTCCTGGGCTTCGCAGATCCCACTGCTGCCATCGTTGGCCGGCGCTGGGGCCGCACCAAGCTGCTGCACGGTCGCTCCCTCGAGGGCAGCCTGGCCTTCGTCGGGGTGGGCTTCGTCGCGGCCACCGCGTTGCTGCTTGGCTTCTTCCCGGGTTTCAGCCTGGGAGCATCGATGGCGGTGGCGGCGGGCGCAGCTGTCCTGGGTGCGGTGGCCGAGGCAGTGGCCAAGCGGGTGGACGACAACCTCATGGTGCCCATGGCTGCTGCTGCGGGGGCCGCCATCGTCGCCAGCCTGGTGGGAGTGGCCATCTAGCCCGGACGACCGGCAAACCCTCCGAACCGTCCCGAGGCTCACGAAAGCTGATCTGTCCACGGCAGGCTGGGTAGGACAGCGTCGCCGCAGTGGGCGTGCCAGGCTCGCCAAGGCTGCGCTGGCTTCCAACCCCCGGGCTCTCGCTGGCGCCTCGGAATCCCTGTTTTCAACAAATATATCAAGCGCTTACACCTCGACGGCGCGTCGACTTGTCTTCCCCCTGAAAAAAAATGGGCGCAACCTGACAAACATAACGATTGGAGTGGCCTGAAGCACGCGCAGAAGCGGACAGAAAACGACCGGAGAATCATGGATCTCACGAAGGGGTCGGAATAGCTGGAGCGCCACCGAGACACCCCCAGGAGCGCACCATGGCAAAGC
>CAZHIK010000129.1:0-13358 GCA_964532635.1 uncultured Enterobacterales bacterium | reverse complement strand
CCCCGCCGAGGTGCTCGAGGTGCTGCACGCCGAGGATCTGCCCTGGGTGTGGACCGCCCCCGACGGCGCCAACCTGCTGCTGGCCCAGGGCGTGGAGTACCCACCCCTGGCCGAACGGGCCGCCCCCATGCTCGAGCTGGCCGGTGAGCGCGTCGATCCCTTCACCAACGGCTTCCACGGCTGGCAGGGGGCCACCGAACCCCGCGTCCTGAGGGTCGAGGACCAGGTGGAGACCCCCCTCCCCCTCCCCGAGGACCTGCAGCTTCTGGGGGGGAGCTGGACCGTAGACGGCGAGCGCTTCGCCTTGACCGTCAAGCACGGCGACCACATCGGGCTGTGGGTCGGCGACATCACGGGGGCCTTGGACGAGATCGAGGATCTGGCCCTCAACCCGGTGCTGGGCAGCAGCGTGGAGTGGTTGCCGGATCAGGAGCGCCTGCTGGTCAAGGCCATCCCCGCGCGGGGCGCGCCCCCCGAGCCCCCCGTCATCCCTGCGGGCCCCGAGGTGCGGGTCGGCGACGGCGACACCCCGCGCTCCACCTACGAGGCGCGCAACCTGCTGCAGACCGCCCACGATGAGGCGCTGTTCGTCTACTACGCCACCAGCCAGGTGGCGGTGGTGGACCCCTCGAAGGGCAGCGTCACGCCCTTGGGCGAGCCTGACGTCTACGCTGATGTCGATCCCTCACCCGACGGCAAGTGGCTGCTGGTGGAGCGCATGGCGCCACCTTGGTCCCACGAGACCGGCTGGTGGCGCTTCGCCCACACGGTGGAGCTGTGGAAGGCCAAGAAGGGCCAGCCCGCCCACACCCTCGCGGAGCTACCCCTGAGCGACTCGGTGCCGGTCCACGGCGTCACCTTGGGACCTCGCCGGGTCTCCTGGCGAGCCACCGCCCCCGCGTCCCTGATCTGGATCGAGGCCCTGGACGGCGGTGACCCAGCCGCCGAAGCCGACTCTCGCGACAAGCTGATGATGCTCGACGCCCCCTTCCGCGACGAGCCCAGGGAGCTGTTCCGCGCTGAGCACCGCATCCGCTACTGGCGCTGGGGAGCCGACGGCGGCACCCTGATGCTCACCCAGCGGGAGCGCATGAAGCGCTGGCGCCACGAGTGGCTGCTGGACGTCGACGCCGGCACCGCCCGGCCATGGTTCGATCTGTCCGAGAAGGACCGCTACAACGATCCTGGCAGCCCCCTGATGGTCCCCCTGGACAACGGGCGCTGGGTGTTGCGCCAGGTGGACGACCAGCTGTGGTTCCGGGGCAGCGGCGCCTCCCCCGAGGGTGACCGCCCCTTCCTCGACCTGCGCTCCATGGCCGACGACAGCGTCGAGCGCATCTTCCGCTGCAGCGCCGAGGCCTACGAGCGCTTCGTGGCCTTCGCGGGCGACGAGCAGCACCTGCTCATCCGCCGGGAGTCCACCACCGAGGTGCCCAACTACCACCTGGTCACCATTGGAGACGCCATCGAGGCGCCCGAGGGCGAGGCCACCCGTGCTCGAAGCGACACCCCTGTCACCCGCTTCGAGGACCCGGCCCCCGCCCTGCGTCGGATCGAGAAGCGCATCGTGACCTACGAGCGTGAAGACGGCGTGCCCCTGAGCTTCCACCTCTACCTGCCCCCCGGCTACCAGGAGGGCACCCGCCTGCCCACGGTGCTGTACGCCTACCCCCTCGAGTACAACGACCCGACCACCGCGGGACAGGTGCGCGGCTCCGAGCAGCGCTTCACCCGCTTCTGGGGCTCATCCCACATGTTCTTCCTGCTGCAGGGCTACGCGGTGCTCAACAGCACGGCCATGCCCGTGGTGGGCGATCCCGAGACCGCCTACGACAGCTTCGTGGAGCAGCTGGTGCTCGACGCCGAGGCGGCGGTGACCAAGGCGGTGGAGATCGGGGTGGCCGATCCGGACCGCATCGGCATCACCGGCCACAGCCACGGGGGCTTGATGACGGCCCAGCTGCTGGCCCACTCCGACCTGTTCCGGGCTGGCATCGCCCGCAGCGGCGGCTACAACCAGACCATCCGACCCTTCGGCTTCCAGCACGAGCGGCGCACAATGTGGGAGGCCCAGGACACCTACCTGCAGGCCTCGCCGGTCTTCGTGGCACCGCAGATCGACGAGCCGCTGCTCATCATCCACGGCGCCATCGACGAAAACCCCGGTACCATCCCCTACCAGAGCGATCGGCTGTTCGAGGCGGTGCGCGGAAGCGGCGGCACGACCCGGCTGGTGATGCTGCCCTTCGAGGGCCACGGCTACCGCGCCCGCGAGAGCATCGAGCACGTGCTGTGGGAGCAGATCCAGTGGTTCGACCGCTACGTCAAGCACGCCGAACCGCGCGAAGCGGCCGAATAGACCAACAGCCCCGGCTCGTAGAGCCCTACGCGCACCCGCTGGCCGATGCTCAGGTCAAAGCGACGACGCAGGTAGGACGGGAAGCGAGCCTCGATCTCCAGGCCGTTCACCCGGAGCAAGGCCACACAGCTCTCCGACAGCACCATCAGCTGGCTCAGCTCACCCTCGAAGCAGTTGCCGGCGAGCCTGGGCTTCGGCGGACGACCGGGCTCCAGGATGCGGACGTCCTGGGGCCTCACGCACAGCTGCACCGTCGCGCCAGGCTCGAGCCCCCGCTCGAGGCGCACCCGGAGGCCGTCGAGGCGCAGTGAACCCTCGTCGTCCACCCGGGCCTCGAAGAGGTTGCGGTAGCCCAGGAAGCTCGCGACCTCGGGGCTGGCCGGACGCTCGAGCAGCTGCTGGGCGGGCCCGACCTGAGCGATGCGACCGTTCAGCATCACCGAGATGCGATCCCCCATCGCGCTGGCATCTTCGAGGCTGTGGGTGATGTGCACCGCGGTGGTCCCCAGCTCCCCCAGGACAGCACCCAGCTCCAGCCACAGCCGCCGGCGGCTGCCCTCGTCCTGTGAGGAGAAGGGCTCGTCCAGCAGCAACAGCTCCGGCTGCGTGGCCAGCGCCCGGGCCAGGGCCACCTTCTGGCGCTCTCCCCCCGACAGCCCCGACACCCGGCGGGCCAGCAGCCCCTCGATGCCCAGCAGCGCCACGAGCCTCGCCAATAGCGCGTCTTCGCCCGAGTCCTCCCCGGGACGGGCCCCCATGCCGAAGCGGATGTTGCCCTCGACATCCAGGTGGGGGAAGAGGGCGTGGCGCTGGGGCACGTAGCCCATGCGGCGGTGCTCTGGCGGCGCCAGGGTCAGGTCGTCGCCGCCCAGCAGGATGCGCCCCCGCTCGGGACGGATCAGGCCCAGCAGGCTCTTGATCAGCGTGGTCTTGCCGCAGCCGGTGGGCCCGATGATCACGTGGACCTCACCGGGATCGCAGCGCAGATCGACGCCCTCGAGGGCGAAGTCACCCACGACGACCCCCAGGTCCGCGACCTCGAGGCGACCGCGCTCAGAGACGGACGCCATGCAGCCTCCGGACCAGGGCCAGCACCCCGAAGGACATCACCAGCAACACGGCGATGAAGATCATGGCGCTGGTGATGTCGGCGGACTCGAAGCTCAGGTGGATGGCCACGCTCAGGGTCTCGGTCTTCATGGTGGTGGCACCGGCGAGCATCATCGTGGCTCCGAACTCTCCGATGGCGCGTCCCCAGACCAGCAGCAGGGTGGCCACCAGCCCCGGTGCGGCCATGGGGAGCAGCACCTTGCGGGCCACCCGCACGCGGTCGTAGCCCAGGGTGCGTGCGATGTGCTCGTACTCGGGATCGATGCCGTCGAAGGTGGCCACCAACAGCCGGATGGCCAGGCCCACCACCACCGCCAACTGGGCCAGCACCACGCCCCGCACGTCGAAGACGATGGGCCCCAGCAGCGCCTCGATGGCCTGGCCGGGTGGGGTGCGGAAGAACACCAGCAGCAGGGCGCCCAGGGCGATGGGCGACAGCACGATGGGCAGGTCCAGCAGCGTGTTCAGCAGGGCCTTGCCCGGGAAGTGGTAGCGGGAAAGCAGGTAGGCCACCGGCAGGGCGATGGCGGTGGCCAGCAGGCTCGAGGCGGTGGCGGTGACCAGGGACAGGCGCACCGCGAAGAGCACCTCTCGCAGGTCGGGCGGCGACACCGCGCTCTGGCTCGCCAGCTCGGTCACCAGGCCCCCCACCAGGGCCAGGAAGGCCAGCGCCAGCAGGGCGGTGGTGCCGATCACGACCGCGAGGAAGAGCCGGTTCAAGGCTTGGCTCCGAGGTGCTCCAGGTAGTCGTCGGGGAGCTCGTAGTCGCCACCGATGATCGCGCCGGGAGCCCTGGCGAGGGCTTCGTCCCTATCGGTGATGTAGCCAGCCTGGCGATAGACCTCGAGGCCCACAGGGGAGCGCACATGGTCGATGAAGCGCTGCGCCCGCTCGGGATCGGAGCTGTGCGCCGAGATCGCGATGGCGACGGTGGAGATCCTGGGAACTTGGCCAGGAGCGAAGGCCAGGCTGTCGAGCCGCTGTGGATTCCAGGCTTCGGTCACCCCCCAGCTCAGAGCAGCGTCCACCGAGCCCATGACGGGCATGTCCACCACCCCCGAGCAGCTGGCTCCGAAGGCCACCACGTTGGGCATCACCTCCTCGAGCAGGTCGTTGTGCTCGAGGATCTCCACAGCGTACTGGCCCAGGCAGACCGTCTCGGGGTTGCCGATGCCCACACGCAAACCCGGGCGCGCCAGGTCCTCGAGGCCGGTGATGCCTGCGGGGTTGCCCTCGGGAACCAGCAGCGCCGGCACCAGGTAGGCCAGCACCTGCTGGGAGCCGTCCACGATCTGTCCCGTGGCCAGGGCGCGCTCGATGAAGTCATGGGAGCCCGGCAGGTAGAGGTCACCCTTCCCCGCGAGGGTCAGCTGGGACAGCAGGGTGCCCGAGCCGCCGAACATCACCTCCACCCGCTCCCCCGTGGCCTGCTCATAGTCCTGGACGATGCGCTCGATCGCGGGCTTGCTGGCCGCGCCGCACAACAGCGTGAGGGGCGCTCCGTCTGAGCTGCAGGCGACCAGCAGGCCGAGACAAGAGGCGAGCCAGGGCCTCATGGAGTCCCCTCCCCTGCACAGCGGGCGCAGCGCCCGTGGACCACGAACTGCTTCCCCTCCACAGTGGCCCCGGAGGGCACCACGACGAAGGGCAAGCGCTGACCGGGCAGGCACCGCATGGCCCCGCAGCCTGTGCACAGGAAGTGGGGATGGTCTCCCGGGCAGCCGCCCTGCTCCCCGCCGTGGGCCCGGTAGCGGCTCACCCCGTCAACACCGCAGATCCCGTGGGCCAGGCCGGCGCCCTGCAGGGCCGCCAGGCTGCGGTAGACGCTCACCCGGTCGATCCCCGCCAGGGCCGGATCCGCTGCCAGCTCAGCGGGCGACATGGGCCGCCCGCCCTGGAGCAGCCGCGCCAGCACCAGCCTGCGGGGCCGGGTACAGCGCAGCCCCGCACGGGACAGCAGCGCCTCGAGGTCCATGGATGCTTCCTGCAACTGAGTTGCAGCTTGCTATCCCACAGCGGCGGGGCTGTCAGGGCTTGTAGAAGTCGTCGAAGAACACGACGCTGGAGGCCACGTGGCCCATGGAGGTGGCCAGCTCCCACACCGGCTCACCATTGGGGGTCACCTCCACCAGCAGGCCGCGGTAGCCGGTGTTGATCACGGTGTTGCCGTTGGACATGCGGATGGCCTGGCCGCCCGCGATGCTGGAGAAGCCTTCGTCCTCGCCGTAGGACCAGATCTGATGGAGGGCCTGCTTGTCCTCGTTCACCTCGTACTCCACGCCCATCACCCGGCTCTCCATGCCCACCCAGGAGGCCATGAGCAGGGTGCCGTCCTCGGTCCAGTGGGGATCGTGCTGGAAGCAGAAGGCCTGGCCCTCCTCGACGGCCCAGCCCCTGGGGCCGAACTCCCGCAGCACCTCTCCGGTGGAGGCCGAGATCTCCAGCACGGTGTCCACCAGGCCCAGGGAGAGCAGGAAGGTGTCGGTCGGCTCGTCGTAGACCAGGCCGTTGCCGTGGGTCCAGTCTCCGTGCTCATCGCTGATCTGGTAGAAGCGCTCGTGGACCTCGGGCTCGGCCCAGTCCCAGGTGGAGAAGATCTCCTCCCGCTCTCCACCAGGAGACACCAGCACGACGGTGTCCCCCATCACCTGTACCTCCTCCCCGAGCTTGGGGTCCTCCCAGCTGCGCACGTCGGTACCGATGGTGGCGACGCGGCCGTCGGGCAGCTGCACCAGCTCGTGGTGGGCGACGCCCAGGTCCAGGACCTCGATCTCGCCCCCGGACATGTCCAGGAACATGGCCTCGCTGGGTGAGGGGCTCGCCTCCGACGCCAACGTCAGCAGGTCCATGAAGAAGCGGCCCACCACGATGCCGGTCCCCATCCGGTTCCAGGCCACGTCGGTGGGCACCATGCGCTCCAGTTCGTGGGGCATGGGCCGGCACCACAGCACCTGGCCCAAGCGATCGACGATCACCACGAAGCTCTCCGCTCCTATCAGAGTCATCATCATGAAGGGCTCGCCAGAGACGGCGGCCTCATCGTGGATCAGGACGTCGAGGTCTGGCATGCCAGGCGGCAGCCCCCCGGTCTCGAGCTGGCCCTGCTCGGAGTGCAGCGCTTCCCCGGTGTCCGTGAAGACCTCGAAGTACACCGTGGCCAGAGGAGGAAGCCCCAGCAGGCGCGCGCTGTGCTGCCCCGAGGGGACGTCGATGATCGGCGTGGAGCGAAGACGCTGCTCGTCCAAGCCGAACTCCACCCAGGACACCCCGGGAGCGTCGGTCTCCCAGCTCAGCTCGACGACCTCGCTGACGCTCGTGGACAGCTCGGCCTCGAGATCCGAGATGCCGTCGAAGGCGCCACCGGGATGGCAGGCGCCGAGGCCCACCAGGAGGCAGGCGAGAGGAAGGCTGCAGGCGCGGGAGGACATGCCGGGCTCCTCGTGAGAGTGCTCGCCCTGTCTGTGTCGCTGTCGCCCTCAGCTGATGTGCGTGCTTGCCAAGCCTGTGTCAGGACTGGGGCCGATTGGGATCCCACGCAGGTCCCGCCTCGCCGAACAACCAGGTGGAGACCGAGGCCAGGCCCTCGAGATCGTCCACACCGCTGCCCAGCTCCGGAACGGCCACCACCGGCACTTCCGCCCGCGCCTCGAGCTCGAGGCTGAGATCCACTGCGGCGTTGATGGCCTTGCTCTCCCGCACCGCCAGCGCGATGAGCTTGTTCAGCGCGGCCTTCTGCACCTTCTTGGGCCGCTTGGGGAGCAGCGAGGCGTCCGGGAAGGGCCGCCGAGCCAGGGGGACCAGGGAGCGGTTGAGCACCAGGGCTCCCAGGGGAAGCTTCAACTCTCGGATGCGGCGCTCGAAGGTGCGAGCCTGATCGAGGGAGTCGCGACTCGAGGAGGTGACCAGCAGGAACGCGACGTCGTCCTGGCCCAGCCGCGCCCTCATCTGCTCGGCGTTGCCGGAGAGCTTGACGAACATGCCTCCGAAGGCCCCGAAGAAGACCTGGAGGTCGGCGAAGAAGTCTCCACCGAACACACCGCCCAGCACGCGCTCGAGGAAGCGGCGAGTGGTGCCCACGATGCCGCTGTCGGTAGAGGGGCGCATCAGATCGATGATGCGGGTGTTGACGGAGGCCGCCAGCCGCCCGGGAGCCTCGAGGAAGTTCAAGGCGTTGCGGGAGGGCGGGGTGTCCAGGATCACCACGTCGTAGGTGCCCTGCTGCACGAAGCCGTGCAGGGCTTCCATGGCCGTGTACTCCTGCATACCCGCGATCATGGAGGTGACCCGCTGGTAGATGGGGTTGGCCATCAGCCGGTCGGCCTCGGACTCGGAGCGGGCCAAGCGGCGCACGGTCTGGTCGGAGACCCTCTTGGGATCGAGCACCCACACCGACAGGGAGCCCGGAGCCTCGATGCCCAGCTCCGCCTCGCGCTCCCGCCCCAGGGGCACGGGATCGGGGGTGTTCTGGCGGATGCCCAGGGCCTCGGCCAGGCGGCGTGAGGGATCGATGGTCAACACCAGCACCCGCTTGCCGCGGAGCGCGGCGCCCAGGCCCAGGGCCGCGGAGACTGAGGTCTTGCCCACACCGCCGGTGCCCGCGCAGACGAAGATGCGCTTGGAATCGACCAGGGGAGCCAAGCTGCTCATGACGGCTCCTGGAGCAGGTGCTCGGCCATGGCCCGGAACGGGGGCTCGTCCTCGACGTCGGGGACCAGGATCAGGGGTACGTTCAGCGCACGCTCGAGGCGATCCATGGAGCCCTCGGCCCGACGGATGCGCTCCACGATGGTGTGACCGCGGACCAGCTTGCCCTCGAGCAGGGCGTCGAGGGCATCGCGCTCGGCGTCGGTGAAGGGATCGTCGGGCACCCGGTTGGCGATGACAGCCCCAACGGCCATGTCGCTGTGGCGCAGGCCTTCGATCAGCTCGAGGCACTCGGAGACGGGCAGCGGCTCGGGCAGGGTGACCACGCAGGCCGCACACTGTGCCGGGTCGTAGAACACCGACCGTCCGTCACGCAGGGCGTCGGCGATGGGGCCGCGGCTGACGAGATCGAGGAGGATGGAGGACAGCCCGGTGAGCGCCAGGGCGTGGCCGGTCGCGGGCATGTCCACGATCATCAGATCGAAGCGGTCGCGGCCGGTGGAGTCCTTTTCCCGGATCTGGGTCAGCATGTGGTAGAAGAGGCCCATCTCGTGGAAGCTGGGGCCGGCCCGCAGCATGTTGCGCAGAGCGGGGGTGCGCAGGGCCAGCCGGCTGAGGGCCGGCAGCTTGAACAGTCCAGTGAGGAACAGCTCCATGCCCAGCTCACTCTGGATGGTCATCCCGTGGATGCCTTCGGTGATGGGGATGGGCTGTGATGGGAAGACCGTGCGGCCGAACTGCCCCGCCAGCGGCGAAGCCCGGAAGCCCGCAGGTTCCTCGAACTCCGCCAGCAGCACGCGCTTGCCGCGCTGAGCGGCGGCCAGGGCCAGGGCCGAGGCCATGTTGGTGCGGCCCACGCCCCCCTTGCCGGCCACCAGGATCACCCGCCTTCGGAAGAGGTCGGCCAGGGCCTGCTGATCAGGGGTGGCGTCGCGGGGCTCGGAGGGCACGTCGGGGTCCTCGGGGCGGGAGACGGTCGCTCGGTCGGCGCATGTATGCGTCGGTCCACTCCCCCGCCAGCGGATTCTGGATGCGCGTCCGGCGGTGGTGCATTCCAGCCCACCGGAATACCGACTTGCTGCGAGGAGCGAGAACCATGGAGCTGGCCAGTCCCAACACGGTCGCGCGGGTCGTGACCTGCTACTCGGTGTTCGACAAGTACTTCCCCACCACGGGCTTGCTCGACTACACCGAGGGCATCTACAACGACGATCCCGCCACCCCCTACGAGCAGGCCAAGCTGAACCAGTTCGACTACCTGCTCGATCAGATCGAGTGCGGTCCGGGCGTGCGGGTGCTCGAGGTCGGCTGCGGCAACGGCACCCTGCTCGAGCGCATGCGCCAACGCGGAGCCCACGGCATCGGGATCACCATCACCCCCGATCAGGTCATGCTCTGCCGCGAGCAGGGCTACGACGTGCGCCTGATGGACGTCTTCGACATGGACCCGTCCCTGGATGGTTCCTTCGACGCCATCGTGGCCAACGGCCCCATCGAGCACTTCGTCCAGCCCGAACAAGCCGTGGCCGGCGAACAAGACGCGGTCTACTCCCGCATGTTCGACATCTTCCACCGCCTGCTGGATCCCGACTCCACGATCCGCAAGGTGGTCAACACCACGGTCCACTTCGCCCAGCGTCCCGATCCCGCGGCTCTCACCCGCCACCCGTTCACCTGGCGGCCGTTCTCGGACAACTTCCACTACTGCATGCTCGTCCGAAGCTTCGGGGGCTACTACCCGGTGGATGGCCAGCTGGAACGCTGCGCCGAAGGCCGCTTCGAGCTGCTGCGCGAAGTCGACGGCACCATGGACTACTTCTACACCTCCGAAGAGTGGCTGCGTCGCATCCGCCGGGCTCTGATCAGCCCCACGGCCATGCGCATCGCCCTGCGCTCGGTGCCCTTGATGCTGCGCCAGCCCCTGCAGTACGTCACCATGTTCACCTGCATGCTCATCTCCGAGTCGTGGAACTGGCAGTTCCGGGGCGACGATCCTCCCGCCAATCTCTCGCGTCAGACCTGGCAGTACCTGCGCAGCAGCTAGCTAGCGCTCGAAGACCACCTTCAGCGTCCGCGCCTCCTCGTCCCGGGTCCAGGCGGCGGGGTCCTCGCTCACCTCCGCGGCGTCGGCCTTCTCACCGATGAGGTCTCGGGCGGAGTTCGAGGCCACGCGCCAGGCACCGGAGGCCTCGGCGAAGGAGCTGTAGTACATCTTGGCCTTGGGCAGGGAGGCGTTGTCCAGGCCGACCTCCACTCGCTGCCCGAGGCTGGGCTGGGCCTCGAAGTCGAAGCTGAGCAGGTAGACGAAGAACTTCTCGCCCCCGCGTCCGTTCGACGGATGGTCCGCTGGCTTCCAGCTGCCGGCAGCGGGCTGCCCGTCCAGGCTGATCTGCAGGCCCTGACCCAGCCGACCACACCACCAGTCCAGGAAGTCCTTCTCGGCGTCCTCGGTGCTGATCTCGGCCTCGGCATAGCGCTTCTGGTAGGTGCGCAGCACCACGGGGGTGGGCACCTCGAGGATCACCACCGCCTCGAGCCCCTCGTCGCCCATGCGCAGCTCGTGGCGCATGGAGTGGAACTTGGTGCCGTAGGGGTGAGCCCAAGCCGACGTGGCGACCAGGAGCGCCAGGATGGGCAGGAGGAGCCGATGCAACATGGTGGACCTCGCGGCAGGGCGCCCAGGGAGTAGTCACTGCCGCTACAGGTGCCAACCCGGGCATGGGCCGAAGGCCTCGGACTGTGGTACGTGCGACGGGATGCATACACTGCGCGCTGGGTTCCCGATCCTCGGGGTGACGTTGATGGCCCTCGCAGCCTGCGGGGGGCCGTCCAACACCTCCACCACCATGGACGATGCACAGCTGCTCGAAGGCTTCGAGGGGCTCCACCGGGAGATCTACCGCGTCTACTCCCTGGCCCCGGACCGCGACGCTGTCTGGGAGCTGCTGGCGGGCAGCTTCACAGGCCCGGCCCTGACCCAGCAGTACGTGGAGCACTACACCACCTTGGTGCTCAGCGAGCACGAGGAGACCGCGATCCAGGTCCTGGCGGTGGACTACGACAGCAGCGAGCTGCTCGACCGGCCGGGGGACGAGGCCCGGATCGAGGCCGAGTGGGCCGTCGGAGGCGTGGTGACCCACCGGGGCCACAAGCACCCCCGGGTGAATCGCTACCACGCCGTGTACCACCTCGTCGAAGGCTCCGACGGCCTCCGCATCGCCGACACCAGGCTGAAGAACATGGAGCGGGTGCAGCGCGTGCTGGTGGAGGGGGCCGGCTGGACCCTGGACCGCAACGACAAGTCGGCGGGGGGCCTGATGACCCCGTCCATGCTCCTCGAGGGGGGCATCGAGATCGCCGACACCGGCCTGGACGACGAGGACGAGGAGGCAACTCAGCCGTGAGCGAACTGGCCATCGAAGCCCGAGACCTGGTCTTCCAGCACGCCCCCTGGCGACGGCAGCGTGCCCTGGCTCCGGAGGCCCAACCCTTCGAGCTGCGCCTGCCCAGCTGGCGTGTGCCCCGGGGCTCCCGGGTGGCCCTGCACGGCCCCTCGGGCTGCGGCAAGACCACCCTGCTAGAGCTGGTGGCCGGCATCCTGCCTGCAGCCAGCGGCTCCCTGGTGGTCGAAGGCCGCGACCTGGCGACGCTGGGCGAAGGCGCCCGCCGCGCCCACCGCATCACCCAGGTGGGCTTCGTCTTTCAGGACTACCCCCTGGTAGAGCACCTGGACCTGGTCGAAAACGTGGTGCTGCCCTACCGCCTCAACCCGGCGCTCACGCTCGAGGCCGAGGTCTTCGAGCGCGCGCGCACGCTGCTGCTGGAGCTGGGCCTGAAGGGCAAAGAGCACCGCTTGCCGCGTGAGCTCTCCCAGGGTGAGCGCCGCCGCGCAGCCATCGCCCGGGCGCTGATCACCCGAGCCCGACTGCTGCTGGCCGACGAGCCCACCGCCAGCCTGGATCCCGAGCGCAGCCGGTCGGTCATCGAGCTGCTCGAGGGCCTGTCCCGAGACCTGGGACTCACCCTGCTGTTGGTCACCCACGATCCCTCCCTGCTGCCCCGCTTCGACGACGTCCTCGAGGTCTGGCACCACACCCAGGGTGCGTTCGACGGCGAGGTGCAGCCGTGAGCACCCTCCGCCACGCCATGTTCCTGGCCCTGCAGGTGCTGCGGGCCTCCCCCGGCCGCTCGAGCGTGCTGGTGATCGGCCTGACCGTGGCCCTGTTCCTGCCTGTCATCACCTGGATGGCCGGCGAGAAGGTGGAGCAGCGGCTCATGGCGCGGGCCCGGTCCTCACCGGTGCTGCTGGGCCACAAGGGCAACGAGTTCGACCTCGTGATGAACGCCCTGTACTTCCGCGGCCAGGTGCGCGACCCCATCCCCATGCGTACCCGCGACCAGGTGGCCGCCATGGACTACGGCGTGGCGGTGCCCCTGTACGTGGCCTACAGCGCGGCCGGAGCCCCCCTGGTGGGCACCAGCCTGGCCTACTTCGATCAGCGAGGCCTGGAGCTGGCGGACGGACGCCTGCCCGCCATCCTTGGAGACCCGGTGGCGGGGGCCTCGGTGGCCCGCGACTTCGCCCTCAAGCCCGGCGACAGGCTGCGCAGCGATCTGACCAACCTGTACAACCTGGCCGGCTCCTACCCCCTGGTGCTGAACATCACCGGCGTGCTCGCCCCCGCCGACACTCCCGACGACGACGCCCTCTTCACCGACATCAAGACCACCTGGGTGCTCGACGGCTCCATCCACGGTCACGCCGAGGTCAGCCGCGACGACGCCCTGAACCCCGAGGCCGAAGAGGGCGAGAACCTCGAGGCCACCGCCGCGGTGTTCATCGTCAGCGAGATCGACGAGAGGAACCTGGCCAGCTTCCACCTCCACGGCGATCCCGGCGACGGCTCGCTGTCCTCGGTGTTGGTGTTCCCGAAGGACGCCCGCGCCCACGACCAGCTGCTGGGGGACTACGCCCTCGAGGAGCGCTACCAGGCGGTGCTGCCCGAGCGGGTGGTGGGCACCATCCTGGGCATCGTGCTCCGGGTGCGCGAGGGCCTCGAGCTCTACTTCGGGCTGGTGGCGGGCAGCACCGCCGCGTTCTTCGGGCTGGTCATCGTGCTCTCCCTGCGGCTGCGACGGGCCGAGCTGCGCCTGATGCAGCGGCTGGGCTGCAGCCGAGCCACCATCGCCACCAACGTGCTGACCGAGATCCTGCTCCTGCTCATCGCGGCCGTGGGTCTCACCG
>CAZHIK010000128.1:0-13406 GCA_964532635.1 uncultured Enterobacterales bacterium | reverse complement strand
GGTGATCGAGCGGACCGCCGCGGTGTGGTCCATCCCGAGGCGGACGGCGTTGCCCGCCAGCCAGCGCAGGTGGCGGGCGAACAGCCCCGACCGGTTCGAGATCAGCACCTGCACGCCCGCCTGGGACAGCAGCGCGATCCCATCCTTGCGGGACTGCATCCGGTCGAAGCTGCTCGGGTCCTGGGCCAGCGGGTTCATCAACACCGGGATGCGGTGGCTCGCCAGCGCCTCGGCGTGCATCCAGGCCTCGGCGCCGCCGGCGAGGACCAGCTTGATCTGCTCGTCCTGCGCGAACCGGATCAGCGCCTCGATGTCGGCGGCCCGGTCGGCGCCGATCACCAGCGGCAGCTCGCCGCGGAGCACCGGCTGCAGCGCCTCCAGCTCCAGCCGGCCGGCCACGTAGGGGCGGCTGCGGTTCTGGTCGAAGGAGCGTCGGTCTGCGGCGTAGGCGCGGGCGTCGCCCAGCAGCTCTCGCAGGCGCCGGATCCCCTCGCCACGCGAGGCGCTGCTCAGCCGGGCGAACATCGCGACGCTGCGCTCCGCGACAGCCTCGGCCTGGCTCGAACCCGCCAACTGCACCCAGGCACCCTGACCGGCCACCATGCCGCCGCTCGGCTCCACCACCGCGGAGGTGATGCCCTCCCGCCGGGTGACCGGGATCGCCATGCTCATCGGGTCGTAGGAGTCGGCGACCACGTGGGCGTTGGTGAGGATCCGCCCCCCTTCGATGACGAAGCCGCTGCCCTGGCCCACACGGGGGTGGCCGGTGTTCCAGGGGATGCGCCAGTCGGCACGCTGGGAGGTGTTGGTGAGGCGAACGACCGACTTTTCGAGGCCGCCGAGCTTGGGAACCGGAGGCTCCGCAGCGTCGGCGCCCGGGCCGGCCAGGCACCAGGCTGTGGAGAGGAGGAGGACGATGCTCATGGTGTCCTGTCAGACATGGGCTCCGGTGGTGGGTTCCCCCGATGCCATACCGTTGGCGTATCGGGTCCGTGTCCCACGGGCCAAGCGCCTGGTGGGTTTGTCTACCCCTCGACGTCGAGCACCCGAAGCTCGCTCGCGATCTCGAAGTCGGGGTCCGTCTCGCCCGCGACACTGGTGATGCGCGCCAGCTCCCCGAAGCACTCTCGCAGGTAGAGGTGACGCACCGAGAGAACCGGGTTCTCACCGCTGGTGACGGCGAAGGTCTGGCTCACGTCCACCCGCAGCCGCAGGGTGTTCTCCATGGTGAAGCCCGGCAGCTGTAGGGTGCCGATGGCGTCGACCTCGAAGCCGTACTCCTCGTCGCCGGCGTTGGTCACGCCGTACAACGTGGCGTCGCGAAAGCTCGAGGTGGCGGTCCAGGTGCTGCCCAGCTCGAGGGGGAAGCGGTAGACCTTCACGGGCTCCTCGTAGACCAGCAGGGTCTGGCCCTCGGCCGGACTCTCCTCGCGAGAAGCGAGCCCCAGCATCTCGAGGCGATCGTCGTGGACCGCGAAGACCGCCAGGATGTCCAGCTCCTGGGCGAACAGGGGGGCTGCGTAGCTGGCGGTGGGGAAGTGATCGGCGAACCAGCGCCCGTCGGGGTCCACCAGGTCCAGCTCCACCGCAAGATCGTCCGGGGTGTCGGTGAAGTCCCAGGTGGTCACACCATCGACCTGTTCACCTGCGGGCTGCACCTCCACGGTACTGTCGGCGGCATTGGCGATGTAGGGCACCGCCAGCCCCGTGGCCCAGGGCAGCTCGTCGGCCTGGATGATCCCGTCGTTGTCGCCATCGCAGTCGTAGATCCAGTCCGTGGTGTCCCCGGTCTCCTCGATCACCGGGTTGCCGGGCGAGCAGGCGACGGCGGTGCACATGAGCAGCGTCGCTCCAGCGAAGAGAATCTCGCGCAAAGGCGCAAAGGCGCAAAGGCCACCAAGAGTGGTGGAAACAGGACGTTGGTGGGGGGGATGAACCTGGGTGGTCATTCGCACCGGAGCCGTCCTGCACCTGGGAGCATCGGTTCGGCTCGACAACAGATTTGCGCGCTTGGCGTCTTCGTCGCGTTGTGCAGCAATTTGCGCGAGCATCATTCGAGGGCCTCAGAAGGTGAAGGCAACGAGCGCCCGGACCGCGTGGGCGGGGGTGGG
Organism: uncultured Enterobacterales bacterium; assembly: GCA_964532635.1. Lineage (GTDB taxonomy): Bacteria > Myxococcota_A > UBA796 > UBA796 > JAFGLY01 > CALDOK01. Next base: position 11,295 of record CAZHIK010000128.1, on the reverse strand, counting down.
CTCGAGGTCGTGCTGGAGGTTGCGGAAGCCGCTGCCTGGAAGGAAGAAGCCGTACTGGAGCCGGCCGGTGAGGCCGTGCCAGACCTCCCACTCGGCGGAGAGGTCGATCTCGTCGCCGAGATGAGCCTCGCCGCTGGGGGTAGAGCTGGGCTTGTTGGCTCGGGAATGGATCCAGGCCAGCTCGAGGGCCAGGCGTTCGTGGGGTTGGCTGCGCAGGGCAGGGCGCAGGTAGACCGCGTCGGTCACCGTGCCCACGATCTGGCGCCAGAGGATCAGATCGACGTGGTAGTTGGGGTGGAAGCGGAAGTTGTCGATGGTGCTGTCGCCGGGCAGCGAGAACTGAGGACCGTCGAGATCCCCGTCCTGGGCCTCGAGCTGATCCAGGGAGGGGGCCACCCCCATGCCCGGGGCGTCGTCGCCCGAGGCGTATCCGGCTTCGGCGGCGAGGGTGAGTCGCTGCTGTTCGAGCAGGTCCACCCAGGCGCGCATCACCGCGCCGGTCTGGGCCATGGTGACCTCGTCGGCCTGCACGCCCTCGATGAGGCTCAGGTTCTTCACCGAGCCGCGCACGTGAGCTGCCTCGAGCTGCACCCCCCAGCGAGGGGCCAGCAGGTCGAGGAAGAGGTCACCAGCGGTGGCGCGGAAGCCGCGCTCCACCAGATCCTCCTCGCTGATGGTGCCTGTCTGCTCGTCGAGGCCACCGAGCCAGTAGGAGGGCACGTCCATGTCCTGGGTGCGCCAGGTGACGTACGCGCCGTAGCGGAAGGCGGGCTTGCCCGCGCGCTTGCGGCGCTTGACCGCGTCCTCGTCCAGGTGGCGCAGGAGGGCAACGCTCACGGTGTGGACGTCGTCGCTGGGATCGAGGTCGATGTCCTGGCCCCAGAGGGAGCCGGCGGCCGTGGCCGAGCTGGGCCCGATGGCGTTCCAGTCGTAGGAGACCCCGAGAAAGTGGTTGAAGGTTGTCGTGGCGAAGCCGATGCGGTCGACGTTCTCGTCGAAGTCGTCGTCGAGGTCGTCGCCTGGATCGGCGAGCATGCCCACCCCCCACAGGGGCATACCCATGCGACCCACCATGAAGGCGCCGAAGGGGGTGATGGCCTGGCCCCAGGCCTGCTTCAGGGCGATGCTGTCCCCGAAGGCGTTCACGCCGTCGCTGGGCGCGTCCTGGCTGGTGGTGGCGTAGATGGACGGGGTCCAGCGGTCCGCTGGGAAACCAGCCGGGGTGGAGCCCAGGGGCACGTTGTCCAGGCCATCCACCCGCATGTGCACCGAGATCTCCGGCACGATGTGGATCGCGGCGTCCATGCGCAGGCGCAGGTTGCCGCCGGTGAAGCTCTCCGAGCCCGAGGGGGCGTAGGGGAAGACGGGCTCACCGGTGCTGGGGGTGGGGCCTCGGTTGAGGTCCAGGTTGTAGAGGTGGTAGCCCCGTGTGCGCAGGTAGCCGCCCAGCTCGAACCGCTCCACCACCGGCGGCGTGGCCGGAGGGGGGAGGGTGTAGGGCAGGGGAGTGGGTTCCTCCGCGCGGGGGGAGGCCAAGGCCAGAAGCAGCAGGGGGAGGGGGGCCATCATCAGCGCTCCTCCAGCCCGCGGCGGGCCAGGAAGGCGGAGACCTGCTCCGCGTACATGCCTGGCGCCTCGACCATGGGGAAGTGGCCGGCGAAGGGCACCACCGAGAGGCTGGCCCGGGGTAGGTGCTGGGCCAGGCGCTCGCCGTAGCGCAGCGGGGTGACCGTGTCCTCGCGGCCCCAGATCACGAGCACGTGGTGAGGCAGCGCGCCGTAGTGGATCTCGGCCTCCTCGAGCGCGAGCCCGCGCACCGCGGCGAGGGCGGCGGCCCGTGTGCCCGGGCGGCGCAGGGCCTCGTACGCCCGGACCACCATGTCGTGGCTGACCATGTCCCGGTTGTGGAAGGACAACGGGATGCGCCAGTCCAGCTGCTGGTCGTAGAACAGGCCGAACAGCAACTCCCCCAACACGGGCGGCCGTGACCAGGCGAAGAACCAGGGCATCTGGTCGGCGTAGGTGAAACCGTCGCTGATGACCAGGCGCCGAACACGCTCGGGGTGGGCTCCGGCCAGGGACATGGCCACGGTGCAGCCGTAGCTGTGGGCCACCAGATCGACCTGGCGGAGGTCCAGCCGGTCCATGAGGCCCACGACGTGGGACACCATGTCGGCGGCGTCGTAGGGCTGCTCGTATTTGGAGGACAGGCCGAAGCCTGGGAGGTCCAGGGAGACACAGCGCCGGGTCTGGCACAGCAGGGGTGCCACCAGCTCCCAGGTCTCGAGGCTCGAGCCGAAGCCGTGTACGAACAGCACGGGGATGTCGGCGGTCTCGTCCACCTCTGGCCAGCCGGTGTCGTGGTAGCGCAGGTCGGCCGATGCGACGCTCAGGTAGTCCTTGCCGGGATCCTGCAGGGGGGCCTGCTGCCAGGACAGGCAGCCCACCAGCAGCGCCGACAACGCCAGGACCAGCAGAGCGCGCATCAGAAGCCGAGCCTCAGGTACTCGCTGGCCTGGTCGAAGTCCGGATCGCGCTCATCGGGGGTGGAGCGAATGCGGGCCACCAGGCCGGTGCACTCCGCCACGTAGAAGTAGGTCAACTGGCCCTCGTCCGCGAAGCTGCCGTAGATGGAGTTGACGGCCTCCATGCGCTGGTTCGAGCTCACACGGAGCACGTCGAAGCCCCCCAGGGGAGCCTCGAGGCTTCCTGCGCGATCGACCTCGAAGTCGTAGCTGTGGTGGAGGGTCACCGTGCCATGCCAGCCGAAGTCGGCAGGGTAGTCCTCGCCTTCCCAGTGGCCGTCTGCCTGGATCCCTTCGTTGTCCCAGCTGTTTCCCACAGCGAGGGGGAAGTCGAAGACCACGACCGGCTCCTCGTAGACGAGGTAGTCGCCCTGGGCCTGATCGGCGGAGGCCAGGCCGAGCAGCTCGAGGCGCTCTGCGTCGGAGTTGACCCTGTAGAAGCCCATGACCTCCTCGGAGGCGTCCAGGCCGACGATGTAGGTGGCGGTGGGAAAGTGCTCGGCGGCCCAGGACTCCGAGGGCAGGTCGAGGCCGATGGGCCACTCTGTGTCGGCGCTGTCGGCCGCACTGAAGTCCCAGGTGTAGCTGCCGTCGCCCTGGTCGCTGCCACCCACAGAGGGCACCGTTACGGTGCTGCCCGGGCTGTTGGTGGTGTAGATGGCGGTGATGCCGAGGCTGGGGTCGGCCACGAACTCGGACCACTCGATACGGCCGTCGCTGTCGGGCGCGCAGCTGGTGGTGTCGGTGTCGGCATCGGTGTCCGTGTCGGTGTCCGTGTCGGTGTCCGTGTCGGTGTCGCCGGGCTCCTGAGTGTCATCGGTAGCGGAGCTGTCATCGGTCTTCGGGCAGCCGATCAGCAGGAGCAAGGGGAGCAGGAAGGCGGGGCGCATGGGGGGCTCCTCAGGTCGCAGCGTGCCCGATGACATGATCGGCGATCATGTCCCAGGCGTAGCGGGTGCGGGGGTCCATGATGATGCCCACGTGCGGACCCGGGATGATCTCGGTGCGTCGGGTCTCCGAACCCACCAGCTCCGCCACCCGCTCAGCTGCGGCGCGGGGCACGATCCAGTCCTCCTCGGCCACCAGGTTGAGCAGGGGGGCTCGGATGGCGCCCAGATCGATGGGCTGGCCGTGGATGGTGGTGCGGCCCTGGGCCAGGCCATCCCGGTGGTAGATCTCGCGGACGAAGCTGCGGAACACCTCACCGGGAAGGTCGGGGTTGTCGTTGGCCCAGCGGTCCACAGGCTCGAACAGGTGCATCACCGCGTCGTTGTCGAGGTTCTCGTAGTAGGCCTTCCACTTGAGGACCTCGAGGTAGGGCTTGATTGCCATGATGCTGTGACGCACCACCTTGCCCGGCACCACGCCTTGGTTCGAAGCGATGATCTCGTCGATGGGGAACAGGCCGGGATTGACCAGCAGCTCGAGCACGCCGGAGCCGCTGGACACCAGGGGGGTGGTGAGGGTGATCAGGCTCTGGACACGCTCGGGGCGCCGCGCGGCGTAGATGGCCGCGATGGTGCCCCCGATGCAGTAGCCGAACAGGCCGACCCGGGGATGCTCCGACAGCTCCGCGATGTGCTGCACGGCGCCGTCGAGCCACGGATCGATGAAGTCGTCCAGGGTGTCGGTGCAGCCTGGCTCTGCGGGCTTCCACTCTGCCAGGTAGACGTCCAGCCCACGCTCGAGCAGGTGGGCGATGACCGAGAAGCCAGGGATGAGATCGAGGATCCAGGCGCGGTTGATGATGGAGTAGATCAGCAGCACGGGCGGGCGCCCCGGCTCGTGCTTGGCGTCGGCGCTGGCCTTGTACCGATACAGCTGGAGCGAACCGTTCTCGTAGACCAGCTCTCGCGGGGTGGGCGCGACGGCCACCTGGCTGGGGTCCACGTAGTGCTCCGGACCCTGGGTGGCCTTGACCCGCATGGTCTCCACGAAGCGCTGCAGGTAGCGTCGCGCCTGTGGGCTGGGGCTGGCTCCCGAGAGCTGCTGTGCGATGCCCGCCATCTCTTCGCTGCGGGCGGGCTTCAGCTTGTCGGGCATGTCGGCCAGGTCGCGCTGGTACTCCGCTGCCAGGCCGGACCAGATGGCCGCCAGGGTCTGGGGATCGGCGGCCTCCATCTGGCTGGCCATGCGCTCGGTGGCCTGGGACAGCACCTCGAGGGCCGAGCGGAGGTTCGACTGCACCGCCTGGGCCAGGGGATCCTCCGCGGCGTCCGCGGCGGGCTTGGTCATCTGGTTCAGGGCCTCACCCCACTGCTGCCAGGCCTGCTGTTGGGCCTGGAGCCACTGCTGCATGGGCTCGGGCATCCCGCCGGGCTGCTCGATCAAGCCCTGGCCGGCCTCGACGAAGTGCTGCCAGGACTTGACCTGGATGTCCCAGAGGGACGCCGTCTGGGTCCAGAAGGCCTCGAGGAGCTCATCGGGTCGCGGTGATTCGCTCATGGGAAACTCCGGGGCGGTGGCGGGCGGAAACGTAGGTGCTGCGCAGGACGCTGACAAGCTGGACGAGGCCGAAGGCGCTCCATCCCGCGAAGACCCCGCAGGTGGCCAGGAAGGCGGGATTGTTGGACATAGCGGTGAAGCCCACAGCAGCGGCTCCGATGTAGGCGGCCAGGGAGGCGAGAGCCCCCGTCACCACGGCGGGCTTGGTGGCCGTGGGGATGAACATGCCAGCGCCCAGGGGCACGAAGCTGGCGGTGATCAGCCCGTAGATGCCGTACTGGGCGAAGATGGCCACCGAGCCACCGGTGGGGTCGGCGATCTGCTGCAGGGACAGCAGGCCCGTGACAACCGCGGCCACGGCGATGGACGCTCGCCCCACCACCAGCGCGACCTTCCCCCTCTCGGCCTGGGACTTTCGAGGCATCAGCCGCTCTCCCAGGGGGACCAGGAACAGGTCCACCGAGCAGATGGCCGAGATGGCGAGCACCAACCCCTCGAGGGTGGAGATGCCCGCGCAGAGCAGGCCGATGCTGATGAGCACCTGCATGGCCGGACCGAAGTGGCTGGCGATGTACAGGGGCACCACCGTGTCGATGGCGGTGGTGGCGGGCAGCTCGAGGCGAGCGAAGAGGCCGACCCACATCATCATCATGAAGACCGTGCCCACCACGATGGCCACGCCCAGGTAGCGCCGTACGTCGCGGTCACTCTTGACGTACAGTGCCTTGGACAGGATGTGGGGCTGGCAGACCAGGGCCAGGCCCACCAGGAAGTTGCAGACGAAGACCTCGAAGAGGTTGCGGAAGTAGAGGCTGGCGGGGTTGACGACCTGTACCAACACCGGGTCCTGGGCGCTCAGGGTGGCGAAGAGGCCCTCGCCCTCCCACAGCGTAGGGAGGCCCGTAGCGATGAGCAGCAAGGCCACGACCAGCATGATCACGGCCTGCACCGCGTTGGTGCTGGCGTGGGCGTTTGCGCCGCCCAGGGCCACGTAGCCGAAGACGAAGACGATCAGCGCGAGGGCGGGCAGCCAGGGGGGCAGGCCCAGCAGCAGGCCCAGGACATAGGCCAGGGCTACGACGATGAGCACCGCATAGCTGATGAGGCCCAGGGACAGCACGCCGAAGCTCACGGACAGCGTGGGGCTGCCGAAGCGGGCTCCGATCCACTGGGGCACGGTCAAGGCTCCGCCCTTCTCGCCTACGCGCCTGAACGCCGCGGAGAACAGCACCAGCCCGGCGGTGATGCCCAGGGCCGCCGCCACGCCGAATCCGAGGAGGCCCGACATGCCGTAGGCGAACACCAGGCCGGGATTGACGACGAAGGTGGCCACCGACGTGAGCTGGGCCGCCAGGGCCAGGCCGACAACCCAGGGGGAGAGGGTGCCGCCGCCGGTGGCGAAGCTCGCCACGGAGCGGGTCTGGCGCCAGCCGCGCCAAGCCAGCGCGAGGGTGATCAGCACATAGAACCCGATGGCGCTCCAGGCCAGGATGAGCTTGTCCATGGAAGGGCTCCCGAGTGGTGTTTTTGCTGCACAGCAGTATGCTGCGCCGCACAATGTCTGTCAAGGCGTTCTGGAGAAGAATTGCTGCGCGGCAACAACCGCGCGGATGATGATATGGTTCTGGGTGCGAACCCAGGGGTCCCCCATGCTCAGGCAGTTCACGATCCCCCTCCTGCTGCTGGTGGCGTGCGATGGTGGGCCGACCGACCCCCGGGACACCGCCCCACCTCTCGTCGACGCCGACGGCGACGGTTACACCAGCGATGTCGACTGCGACGACTCCGACGCCGACGTCCACCCTGGCGCGGTCGAGACCTGCGACGAGATCGACAACGACGGCGATGGGTACATCGACGACGACGATCTCGAGGTCGAAGGCCGGGTGACGATGCACGCCGACGCCGACGGCGACGGCTACGGCAGCGACGATCCCACCCAGATCGATCAGTTCTGCACTCAGCCCGACTCCGGCTGGGTGAACGACGACAGCGACTGCGACGACAGCGATCCCGACATCAACCCCGACGGAGTCGAGAGCTGCAACGACCTCGACGACGACTGCGACGGCGAGACCGACGAAGGCGAGATCGGTGACACCTGGTATCGAGACAGCGATGGCGATGGCTACGGCGTGGGCAGCGTCACGACGCTGGCCTGCGATCAGCCCAGCGGCTTCGCTGCGGAAGCCGGCGACTGCGACGACGATGACCCGTCGATCAGCCCTGGCGCCGTCGAGGTCTGCAATCACGTAGACGACGACTGCGACGGTGAGATCGACGAGGACACCACCCCCGATACCTGGTACCGCGACAGCGATGGCGATGGCTATGGCACCAGCGGCGTCACCACCATCTCATGCGGGCAGCCCAGCGGCTTCGCGGCTCTGGATGGCGACTGCGACGAGGACGATCCGGCCATCAACCCAGGCGCTCGCGAGATCTGCAACGGGATGGATGACGACTGCGACACCGTGGTGGATGGGGCGGGCATGGTGGCCTTTGTCGCCAGCAGCGGTAGCTCCACGGACCTGAGCACCACCTTCGCGGCGGGCACCGCCTCCGGGGCTGCCAGCTACGCCATCAGCAGCAGTGGCACCCTCTACCTCTGCGAGGGTGCCTACCACGCCGAGGTATCGGTCGAAGCCGCCACGGTGGAGATCGTTGGCCAGGACGGTTCGGATCTGGTGTCACTGGTGGGCGACGGCAGCGGATCGGTGATCACCACCACCAATGGCTGCGCGTACCTCACCGTGCAGGGACTGAGCATCGAGGGTGGCGCTGCGACCTCGGGTGGCTGCCTGGACGGAGGCAGCCACGGCGTCGCGCTGACCCTGCACGACCTGGTGCTACAGAGCTGCTCGGCCTCGGATGCCGGCGGTGGTCTGTCCCAGGTCAACGGCGTCATCTCGGCATCGGACCTGAGCGTATCGGGCTGCGATGGTGGCTCCTACGGCGGAGGCATCTACCTGCAAGACCTCAGCGGCACCATCACCGACATCGACCTGCAGGGCAACCAGGGTTCCTACGGAGGTGGGCTGCTGGCGGTCGACAGCGAACTGACCGTCGAGGACGCCGATGTGTTCGACAACTACGCCTCCCTGGGCGGCGGAGGGCTCGCTGTGTCGGGTGGCGCCCTCGAGCTGAACGCCAGCCTGGTGTGGTCCAACACCGCGGTCAGCAGCTCCACCCACCTCGAGGCTATCGGCGGCGGTGCTGTCGTCACCGACAGCGGCGAGCTGAGCTGCACGGGCTCCACCGTCTTCACCTTCGGCTTCATCTCCAACAGCGCCGATCACGGCGGCGGTGCCTTCCTGAACGGCTCAGCGAGCGCCCTGAGCTCGGATCTGTGCGACTGGGGTGGCGGCAAGAGCGACAACGATCCCGACGATGTCACGGCCCTCGAGGCCTACCAGAGCTACGGCTCCTACGGCAGCGACGAGAGCTTCACCTGCACTGGCGGCGAAGGCTGCGAGTAGAGCAGGAGGAGCAGCTGATCAGCGCAGCTGGTCGAGCCGCTGTTGCACCGCCGCGCGGTCCGGATCGGCCAACCCAGGCTCCGTCAGCACGCGCTGGAGCAGCGCGCGGGCCTCGGCACCGTCGAGGCAGTCCGAAAGGCTGACCAGATCGGCGGGGGAGGCTCGCTCGGAGCCGAGCACGGCGCTGTGCTCGATGGCGAGCGAGCAGGGCTCTGGAGAGATCTGCATCGCGAAGCGCAGCACCTCGTCGCGACGGCGGTCATGGCCGGCGGTGAGGTAGGCCTTGGCTTCCTCGAGGGCTTCGTCGGAGCGGCCTGCATCCCCGAGGGCCTGCATGTGCAGGACGCTCAGGTGGGACCAGGCGGCGTCGCCTTGCTGGGCTGCAGTGAGGCCTCGCTCCACCACCTCGAGCACCTTGTCGGGTTCCGCACCGCGCTGCTGCATTCGGAGGGCGCGGAGAGCCAGCTTGCTGGGGGACTGGGAGGCGCAGCGCTGCCGTTCACCTGCGGTGAGGTAGGCCTGCTCGCCGTCGCTACAGGTGACCTCGACCTTGCCGCGCTCGACGCTCACCACGGTCTCGGCGTCCTGCCGGGTGACGGTGAAGCGGGTGCCGATGACGCGGACCGTGGCTTCCTCGGTGAGGACGGACAGCTCGATGCCCCGGCCGGGTTCGACCTCCACCTCGAGCTCGCCAGCGATCCACTGGATCGCGGGGGAGCGGGTGGTACCGCCCAGCTCACCGTAGCCGTCGTGGTAGGCCAGGTGTACGCCGGGGAAGGGAGCCAGATCGGCGGGCTCGGCTCGAACCTCGAGGGTGGTGGCCAGCTGCTCGGGGCCCGAGTTCAGGGCGTGATTCATCACCAGGCCGAGGCCGAGGGCAGCGACTCCCGCCACGGCCAGACGACCCCAGGACAGGCCGGCAGGCATGCCACGGCCACGGGGATGGTGCTCGGGGATCTGCGAGAGGCGGGCGGCAAGGCGCCGCTCCTGGATGCTGCTGGGGCCATCCAGGTGTCCCAGCAGCCGCTGGGAGGCGCGGCCATCGGGAACGTGCTCGAGGATGGCCTTCTGAAGCCGTTCCTCGGCCTGCGGGGTGGGCTCGTGGGCCCGCTCGAAGACATGCAGGAGCCAGCGACGTTTGTTCATGATCGCCTCTCGGACGCCAAGATGACGCCATCACGCGCGGCCTCTTCCACGGGATCCTCGCTGCCGGAGGCATCCAAGCCCATGGCAGCGGCGACCTCGCCGAAGCGCAGGCGAGCGCGGATGAGCCTGCTCTTGGCGGTGTTGAGGCCGATGCCGACGATGTCGGCGGCCTCGAGCATGGTGTGACCCTGGAGGTCACAGAGGATCAGCATCTCTCGGTGCTTGGGAGAGAGCCGGTCGAGGGCTTCGGCGACCCGGCGGGAGAGATCGGACTGCACCGCCGAGCGCTCGGGACTGGGGGAAGCGTCAATGCGATCGGGGGTGACGCCTGGAAGCCAGCGCCGGGTCCAGGCGCTGCGGCGCTGATCGGCCAGGACGCGTCGCGTGATACCAAAGATCCATGAGGGGAAGCGCTCGGGATCCCGCAGGGTGTGCAGGCGGCGCCAGACCACGACGAAGACCTGCTGGGAGGCATCCTCGGGGTCGACCTTGGCCCCTCCGAGGAAGCTGCACCAGCGCAGCACGACGGGGCCCCAGGTGGTAGCCAGGCGGCTCCACGCCGCGGTGTCACCTTTGGTGGCGCCAATGACGTCTTGTGGATCCCAGTGAGGTGTGCTGGTGGCCATGGATCTTCTCTTCCCGGGTTCACCTGGGCAGTGGAAGCACCGCCGCCAAACGATCCTCCGGGCTCAATGTACCCTCAGCGTGCCACGCCATCGCAGTCATTGTCGATGCCGTCGCCGTCCACTTCCACCGCGTCGGGGTGGATGGAAGAGTGCCGGTCATCGCAATCGCCCACGTTCTGGACCCAGGCACCCACGCCGCGCTCGGTCGCGAGGGACAAGCAGGTCTGGGGGCTGCCGAAGCCGTCACGGTCGAAGTCGAGCCAGTAGGTGTCTGGACACTTCGCGGCGGTGGAGCAGCCATCGGCCTCACCGCAGGTGCGGCGGTCGAACGACACCGCGCAGTCGGTGTAGTAGCACAGCGGATTGAACTGGTTGGTGCCGGAGACGGTGACCAGGTGGGCCTCGAGCTCGGGGCTGTCCAGGCTGTCGCCCGTGAGGGAGCCCCCGGGTCCCCCGGACGATCCGGTGGGCTCCTGAGGCATGGTGGCGTCGGCAGGCGGCAGGTTCACGCTCCGGATCTCACCGTCGACGAACTCGAAGTGGGGGGGCGCCGAGGCCTTGGCTGCCTCGGCCACCTGCTCACCAGCACTGTGTGGTCCTGGGGCGTCGGCGTCTTCGAGGCGCCGCTTGCCCGCGGGTGCGTCGTCGTGTCGCGGCCCCGGCCGGGGCGGGGGCAGGGTGGCGAGGGAGCGCTCGCCCCTGACCAGCGGCTCGAGCATCAACACGGCCAAGGCCGCGACATCCTCGCGCTCCGAAGCGGACCGAGGGCAGGCCACGGGTTCAGCCAGCTGGGCTCCCCAGGAGGTGGCCACCTCGAGAACGCAGCTACCTTCGTCGACAGCGACCAGGCGGGCCCAGGGAGGGCTCCCAGCGCTGCCCAAGCCCAGACCGACGCTCTGCAACACGGGCTCCCAGACGCCTGGCTGCTCCCCTTCGGGGATCTCGAGCAGCATCTCGGCGGCCGCGACGGGGGCGAGCAGCAGGGCAAGACCGAGGGCGCAGGTGCGAGGGGACATGCCCCATCTATACCCGCGAACGTCTACAGCCGCAGGCCTCCGTCCACCTCGAGCACCC
>CAZHIK010000127.1:0-13428 GCA_964532635.1 uncultured Enterobacterales bacterium | reverse complement strand
GGGCTCCTCTGCGATGACCAGGGCCGGGCCTGTGTCTTCCACGTCGAAGGAGGGCTTGACGATCTGCTCGGGGAACTCGTTGCCCTCGAAGACCCAGGTCTCCACGACCTTGTTGTCGGCGCTGATCTGCTGAACCATGTGGGGCCGGTCCAGGGTGGCTTCGGGCTCCATGAAGGGCCGACCGTCGATGATCAGCCGCCCGGTCTTGGGCAGGCGGACCTTCTTGCCCTCGACCGCCACCTGGGTGGTGTCCAGGGAGCCAGCGATGCCCTCGAACGAGATCCGGATGGGGTGGCCGACGTCGAAGTCACGTACATCCCAGACGAAGCCGGGGTCGAGCTCGAGGGCGGTGTGGAACCAGGCCTCGCTCTGCACGACGTCGCCTTCGAGGTGGTAGAGCGCTCCAAGCAGCCGGTAGGCGGTGGCGTAGACCGCTGCGGGCGCGGGGGCCTCCATGCAGGGCATGCCGAGCTTGAGGCGCGTGCCGGCGTCGCGGAAGCCTTGCTCGTCGAGGTTGCGCAGCGACGACTGCATCAAGCCGAGATCGCGAGCGAGGGTCTGGAGCGGGTAGGGGCTCTGACAGGCCGCCCGTGCTGCTTGCGGGACGAGCAGGAACAGGCTGCCGACGATGCACAGGAGCGTACGCAAGGCTTCTCCTCCCGAGCGGGGTACGAGCTGAGAGCGTAGCATGGCAGCGCTCCCCGGGGGAAATCCTGCCGCGGATCAGCCGGCGCGGTCGAGGTAGCCGGAGCTCCCTGGATCCTCGAGGCTGCCTTCGTCCGGCCTGATCACCACCAGCGGCATCCCCTGGTAGACATTGCCTCCATCGCGCACCAGCCAGCGCTCCAGCACTCCGGAGATGGGCGCCCGGATGCGTGTGAAGGTCTTCATGACCTCCACCAGCGCGATGGTTTCCTGGGCGCTCACCCGGCTGCCCACCGCGGCGAAAGGGAGCGCATCGGGTGCGGGCCGATGGTAGAGGGTGCCGTCGAGCTCCGCGCGAACGGTACGGCCGCTGTGGATCATGGACTTGACGGCCGCCTTGACCTTGGCGCGCTTGCGGCCGTGACGGCGTCGCACTCGCATCAGCGCGGTGCCGTACTCCACGGGGGAATAGCGGCCCAGGGGCTGGTCGGCGTAGCCGTCGACGCCCGGCGGAACCCGGAGGTCGTACCAGCGGCCCAGCCGCAGGAGGCGTCCGAAGGTCAGCCCCGGATGCAGCGGCGTGCCTGGCACCAGGGTGGGCACGAACACGCCCACCGTGGTGGCACAGATCACGTCATCTCGGACCATGACCCGGAGCAAAGCGCCTCCATGTCGTGGAAGGTCCAGATGCGCGGGTTGCGCACCCGGCGGTTGCCCGTGGCCTGATAGCTCATCTCCGCCATGGCTTCCAACCAGGTCCTGAGCTCGTCCAGAGCAACGATTTCGTCGGTGTCCATGCGCGCGGCTGCCGCCCATGGGTCCATGTCACACTCGATGCGTCCGGCGGTCTCGGCCATGCCTTCTTCGAGTAGCTGGCGCTCCTCGGGGTTGTCCGTGACGATCTCGAAGTTGTCGTCCAGGGCCTTGCCGTAGGTGGCGATGGCCAGGGTGCGCCCCTCCATCACCGCGAGCCGGGTCATGGGGGTGGACAGCTGCACGATGGGATCGAAGGGCAGCCCTGCCTGGGCGTAGTACCCGGCACCGGACGCCCGGCGGAGCAGCACGGTGAACATGGGTGTGGTGTTGGTGCTGTTGCTGTAGATCAGCGAGCTGCCGTAGCCCAGCAGGCCCTGCTGTTCGGCCTCCAGGCCGATGTCGAAGCCCGCCACATCCTGCAGCCAGATCAGGGGCAGGCCGTTGGCGTCGCAGTGGCGGGAGAAGGTGGCCAGCTTGGCCACGCCTTCGCGATACAGGATGCCACCGGCCCGGGTAGCGTCCGGCTCGCGGGGGTGGGGGTGGGTCCCCACCTCGTTGATCACCAGCCCGACCCACAGTCCATTGACCCGCCCCAGGCCCGTGATGACCTCGGGGCCCACCGCGGGCAGGAACTCGTGGAACAGGCTCCCGTCCACCAGCCTCGCGAGCACCTCGCGGGCATTGTAGGTCTCGCGATGGTCCGGCGGGAACAGAGCCTCGAGCTCGGCGGGCTCGAAGTGGGGCGGGAGACCGGGCTGGCCCTGGCGGTAGAAGGGGGCGGCGCTGGAGGGCAGCAGCGCGATCTCCGCACGGACGGCCCGGATGCACGTCGCGTCGTCGGGCACGCGCACGTCGGCGCAGCCGGAGCGGTGCACGTGGACCTCCGGTCCACCGAGATCGGTGCTGGTGAGGCTCTGGCTCTTGGCACCCTTGATCAGGGCTGCCCCAGCGATGACCATGTAGGCCTGCTCGGTCATCAGCACTCGATCGCTGATGATGGGCATGTACCCACCGCCGGCGATGCAGGCCCCGAAGACTCCTGCGATCTGGGGAACTCCGGCGTCGCTGAGCAGGGCGTTGAGCTTGAAGATGTGCCCGGCCCCGGTGCCCCCTGCGAAGCTACCGGACTGCTGGGGCAGGAACAGGCCCGAGCACTCCACCAGGTAGACCACGGGGAGCTCGAGGCGCAGGGCGATGCGCTGGGCTCGCTGGATCTTCTCTGGGGTTCCGGGCCACCAAGCGCCCGACGCCACCAGGTTGTCGTTGGCGATCACCACCACCCAGCGATCTTCCACCCGGGCGAATGCGGTGACCACTCCCGCGCCCGGTGCGGTGCGCCGAGAGCCCTCGAAGGAGCGCTCCCAGTTGACGAAGCTGCCGATGGGCAGCAGGGGGCTGGCGGGGTCCACCAGGGCCTCGATGCGCTGCCAGGTGGTCAGCTTGCCCTCGCGTTCCAGGCGTTCCCGCGGTCGTGCCCCCCAGCCGTCCCGGACCTTGGCGCGGGCCTGGTCGAGGCGCTGGCGGAGCTGGCCCATCCAGGCGCGGTTGCGCTCGAGCTCGCGCTTGTCCAGCAGCCCCGACAGGGGGTGGCCGATGGATTCCAGGGAGATGCGAGCCATGTTCGCTCCGGTTCAGCGCCCCGGCGTCCACGCCGGGAGGAAGTGCTTCTCGAGGAAGGCGGTGTCGTACAGCCCGGTCTCGACGTTCGGGTGGTCCAGCAGGTCGCGGTGCAGCTCGAGGGTGGTGGCGATCCCACCGATGCGGGTGCGCTCGAGCGCGCCGCGGAGCCTGTCCAGCGCCTGTCGCCGGGTGGCCCCGTGGGCGATGATCTTGCAGATGAGGGAGTCGTAGTGGGGCGGGATGCGATCCGCGGTCTCGGCCGAGCCCGCGGACCGCAGGTGGGTGTCGACCCGGATGCCCGGTCCCTTGGGGAGGGACAGGCGGGTGAGGTGACCGGGGCTGGGCCGGAAGCGCTTGGAGGGATCTTCGGCGTTGATGCGGCACTCGATGGCGTGGCCGCCCGGGCCCTCCGCCGGCAGCACGAGTGGCTGCCCCGCAGCGATGCGCAGCTGCCACTCCACGAGATCGACACCCGCGGTGGCTTCGGTGACCGGGTGCTCCACCTGCAGGCGCGCGTTGCACTCCATGAACAGCAGCTTGCCGTGGCGGTCCAGGAGCATCTCCACGGTGCCCGCGCCAGCGTAGCCGGTGGCGGCGAGGGCCTCGGCGGCCCGCTCACCCAGGGTGCGCTGCTCGGGCTCGAGGCGGGTGGGGCAGGGGGCTTCCTCCACCAGCTTCTGGCGCTGGCGCTGGATGGAGCACTCCCGCTCGCCCAGGCAGCGGGACTGGCCGTAGCGGTCCACCAGGAGCTGGAACTCGATGTGGCGCCCTCCCTCGATGAGCTTCTCCAGGTAGACGGTGCCGTGGCCGAAGGAGGCTGTGGCCTGGGCGCCGGCCTCCACAAAGGCACGCTCGATCTCCCGCGAACTCCGGGCCACGCGGAGTCCCCGCCCGCCACCTCCGGCCACGGCCTTGACCATGACCGGGTAGCCGATGGCCTCGGCGGCCCGTCGGGCGGCTTCGAGGTCGGGGAGCGAGTGCATGGTCCCCGGGATCACCGGAACACCGTGCTCCGCCATGAGCTGCCGGGCTGCCAGCTTGTCGCCCAGCTGGTGCAGAACCCCCGATGGTGGCCCTACGAAGGCAAGCCCGAGCGCCTCGCAGCGGGCTGCGAAGCGCGCGTTCTCTGCCAGGAAGCCCCAGCCCGGGTGCACCGCGGAGCAGGCCTCCTGGCGAGCGACCTCGAGGATCGCGTCGGCGTCGAGGTAGGAGTCCCGGGGGTGGGCGCCCCCGATGCAGACCTTGCGGTCCGCCTCCTCGAGCCAGCGCTGGTCGCGATCGGCGGCTGAGCAGACCACCACGGTACGGACACCCATGCGGCGGCAGGTGCGCACCACCCGGGCGGCGACTTCGCCCCGGTTGGCGATCAGGAGGCGCTGGAACATCAGCCCATCAGCTCCGCTTCCAGGAGCTCGCGAGCCAGCTTCGCGTCGATCTCGCCGCGATGGGCCTTCATGAGGGCGCCCATGGCGCGGCCGAACTCCCGGGGTGAGCTTGCGCCGGTGGCGGCGATGGCGTCTCGGACCCAGCCCTGGGTGGTCTCGCGGTCGGCCAGCTGCGGAAGGAAGCTGTCGATGACCGCGGCCTCGGCCAGCTCGAGCTCGGCCAGATCGGCGCGGCCGGCTGCCTGGTAGGCGTCCGCGGACTCCTGGCGCTGCTTGCGCAGCCTGCGGAGCACGGCGACGGCCTTGGTGTCGTCGACCTCGGTGCCCTTCTTCTTGGCTTCCTCCACCAGCGCTGCGCGGACCAAGCGGAGTGCGGATACACGAGGCACATCCCGAGCCTTCATGGCCTCGGTCAGCTGCTTCTGGACGGTCTGGGCGATGCTCATGGGGCCTCCTGGTGCCGAGCGTATTGCAGCCCGGCCCCCTCGACCACCGCCCTCGCGCCCATCGGTCGCCCTCACGTCGCGGGCGGTCGGAGCCCTCCCGCCAGAGGCTCGTGTGTGACCCCTTTATATAAGGGAGTGAGCGCGAGGGCCCTCGAGACGCGGAGCGGCCGCCCCTCCCGGGTGCCGGGGAGGCGGCCGGCTCGGGGGGCGGGCCCTAGTGGGTGGAGAGGTAGTTGACCACGCCCTCGGGGCTGGCGACCATCGTGTCGGCGCCGTCGTCCCAGCCAGCGGGGCAGACCTCACCGTCGTGGGCGGTGATGTACTGGAAGGCCTTGAGGGTGCGCAGCACCTCGTTCACGTTGCGGCCGACGCCGAGGTTGTTGATGATGGCCGACTGGACCACGCCCTCGGGATCGATGATGAAGACACCCCGGAGGGCCACACCGGCTTCCTCGACCAGCACGCCGTAGTCGCGGGCGAGCTGCTTGTTGAGGTCGGCGACCAGGGGGATGTTCAGCTTGCCGAGCCCGCCCTGGTCCTTGGGGGTGTTGACCCAGGCCAGGTGGGTGAACTGGCTGTCGACGCTCGCGCCGATCACGTGGGCGTCCAGCTCGGCGAATTGCGGCGCGGCCTCGGAGAAGGCCAGGATCTCGGTAGGGCAGACGAAGGTGAAGTCGAGGGGGTAGAAGAACAGGACGGTCCACTTGCCGAGGAGCTGCTCGGAGTTGATCTCACCGAGCTCGTTGTTGACGACGGCGGGGAGCTGGAAGGCGGGGGCCTTGGAACCGACGAGGGACATGGAAACCTCCAAAATCTGGGTGGGAACAGGGGTTGGTCTGCGGTCGCAGCAGAGGTAATCGCGATGCTCCAGGCGGCGTGTCATGCAGCTCACAGTTCTGGGGTTGGAGGCCCTCTGGCGCCCGGTCGGGGGGCCGTGACTGCCTGCGGTCCAGGATTTTTTCCAGGGGAGGGGCGATCCCGTTTCTCCGGGGCCCTCCCTGCGCCCCGTCATCCTGGAAACCGTGCGGTCGTGCGTTCGTCTACGGCTGCGTTGACATCGGTTTGTCACGGCAGCTATAAACCTTGCGATGGCGAGCTTTCCATCTCGCCGCCGTCGTCTACCCGATCGAGTCCTCGGAGCCCCTATGCGCCCACTCCGCCCCGGCACCCTCCTTCTCCTCGTTCCTGCCGGCGTTCTGCTGGCTTCTTGCGGGGATTCGGAAGAGACCGTCCGCTACGACTTCCCTCGGCTGGAGCTATCCACCGAGATGGTCGAGTTCAACGCCGTGGAGCAGGGGGCCAGCGCCACCCGCACGGTGTGGCTGTCCAACCTCGGCGATCTGCCCATGGGCATCACGGCCATCGAGACCGAGGGCACCAACGACCAGTCCGAGCACTTCTCGGCCACTTGGTCCGTCGCTGAGATGGAGTGCCCCGAAGGCACCGGAGACACCGGCGCGGCCGAGGCCAAAGGCTTCGCGGTCGACAGCGGGCAGACCGAAGAGACGGACGGACCTGGTCCCGACGACACCGACGTGCCGGTCGATGGTGACGTGGTCATCCTGGACAAAGACTGCCGGCTGCCGGTCCATGTCAGCTTCGAGCCGGACGCGCTGGGCACGCTCTGGGGTTCGCTGATCATCCGCACGGGCACCGAGCAGGTGGGCGAGGACTCCAACGAAGATCCCACCTACCACTCCGATCCCATCCACTCGAAGCGCATCGTCTACATGGTGGGTGAGGGAGAGCGCGGCATCGCCAACATCATGGTCCGCCCGCGTCTGTTCGACTACGGCCACCTCTGGACGGGCACCAGCGAGACCGCCTACATCGGCATCCAGAACGCTGGCGACGGCGACCTCACGGTCAACGAGCCCTACCTCGACAGCTGCGCGGACACCTTCGAGATCACCGCGCTGGGCGCCGAGGGTGCCTACACTGTGCTCGAGCCGGGCATCTCCACCTACGTCGAGGTCACCTACACCCCCGAGGACACCAACGCGGCGTCCTGCACGATGATCATCGAGTCCGACGACGAAGACTCGCCGCGCATCGAGGTGGACCTCGAGGCCAACACGGGCGTCGATCCCGACAACGTGCCCCCCACCGTGGTCATCCGCACTCCTGGCGTGGGCCACCAGTGGAGCGGCGGCGAAGCCGACTCCCTCGAGCTGCAGCTCAACATCTTCGACCTCAACCAGCCCGCCGACTCGCTCACCTGCCGCGTCAAGTCCATGGTGCTCGCCGAAGGCGCGTCCGTGGCCCACTGCGAGGCCGACGACGAGTCCGGCCACGTCTACGTCGATGTGCCCTTCGAGTACGTCGATACCGGCGTGGACACCATCAAGGTCCAGGTCACCGACGCCTCGGAGATCATCTCCTACGCCTCCATCTCCGTGCTGTGGAACGCTGGCTTCCCCGAGAGCGACGACGACGGCGACGGCTGGGGCGACGAAGGCGACGCCGACGAAGACGGCAACTACGACTGCGACGACCTCGACATCAACACCTACCCCTACGCGGCTGAGGTCGCCGACGGCAACGACAACGACTGCGACGGCGTCATCGACGAAGGCACCTTGGCCTACGACGACGACGGCGACTCGTTCAGCGAGCTCGAGGACGACTGCAACGACTACGACGAAGACGTCTACACCGGCGCCTGGGAGATCGCGGACTACAAGGACAACGACTGCGACGGCGTCATCGACGAGGGCACCTCGCTGTACGACGACGACGGCGACGGCTACACCGAGATGGACCAGGACTGCGACGACGAGGATCCGGATGTCTACCCGGGCGCCGTCGAGTACTGCGACGGCATCGACAACGACTGCAACGGCCTGCGGGACTACTCCGACGGCTGCGTCGAGATCGACTCCGAGCCCTACGTCGTCGGTGGCATCAACCTGCAGCAGACCGCCTGCGAGCCCGGCGACGCCATCATGGCCTCCGTGTTCGCCTACGACGCCGACGGGCAGAACCTCGACTACGCGTGGAGCGGTGACGAGGGCCTGACCATCGAGCCCCTCACCGGCTCTCCCTCGGTCACGGTCACCTGTCCCGAGCCCTCCAACAACAGCGGCTCTGTCCTGGGTCTGTACGTCTACATCACCGACGAAGACCAGAACCCCGTCTGGGACTTCGACGAGATGTGGGTCTACCCCACCGACGACCTCTACCGGCAGTACATCGAGATCGTCTTCCAGCAGGGCAGCTGCGCCAGCGCGGCGGCTCTCCCGGCGCTCTCTCTGGCCTGGCTGGCGCTGCTCGGCGCTGCCATCCGTCGCCGCCGCGACGACTGATCCCGCCTGGCGTGAGCCTGCGGCCCCCCTCCGGGGCGGCCGTGCTCGTCCTGGATCCGACCGATCTGAGGCCTGAGTGTCCCTATGCTGCGTCGTTGCTGTCCCACCGGGGCCCCTCAGGGGCACAGGGACTCCACGAAAACCCAGTGTGGACCGTTCCGCTCGTCGGCACGGATCCTGCTACACTGATCGCGGTGTCTCTCGCTTCCAGGATGGTGCACATGAGTTGGCGAAGCGCTCCGGCGCGCAGAAGGAACACAGCATCCCGGCGTCGCGGACAGGCCACCGTCGAGTTCGCGCTCATGCTGCCCCTGCTGTTTGCCATCCTGTTCATGTGCATCGAGTTCGCGTTCTACTTCGGGGCCATCCACTACGCGAACTACGCCGCCTTCGTCACCGCCCGGGGGGTCCAGGTGGGCGAGGACTCCGCCAGTGACGTCCAGAACCTCATCATGAACGGCAACGTCACCTCCGACGCCAGCATCAGCGCGGGGGGGAGCAGCGCCACGGTCAGCCAGCCCTGGGAAGTGGACATGCCGGGTGTGCGCCAGATGCTTGGGGAGATCGGCTTCGAGGTCACTGCGGTTCTGGGGTCCGAGGAATACGCCTACGAGGGTCAGGTCAACTCCACCTACGCCGACAACAACGGGGGAGGGGTCTGATGGGGCGTCCCTCTGCACTCTTCTCCAAGGCCCGCAGGCGCGCGGGGCAGGCCGCGGTCTTCGTGGCGATGATCCTGTTCACCCTGGTGATCTTCCTGGCGCTGGCCACCAACATCGGCATCATCGTCAACGACAAGATTCGCATGCAGAACACCGCGGATCTGGCCACCTACGCGGCTGCGTACTCCGAAGCCCAGGTGCTCAACGAGCTGGTCTACCTCAACACCCAGATCGCCGACACCATCGCCAACTGCCGCTCGATCCTGGTCTCGTCGTCGCCCTATGTGGACTGCCTGTGCCAGTACAAGAGCCCGGTCGCCGAGGCCGTGCTCGACGGCTGTGAGCAGGCCATCAACGGTCAGATCGGGCGCTTCGTCATCGCCGCCACCTACAACAAGTCGGTCACCGAGCCCCTCAAGGCCGGCTATGCCACCGCCGAAGCCAACTTCAGCGGCATCCGCGGCCAGACCTCGTTCATGGAGAACGTGCCCGACTCTCCCACCTTCCCCAACACCTACGAGCTGCAGTACCAGACCAACCCCCGCTCCGGCAGTCCCACGCGGGTTCCGTCCATCGCCAACTACTCGCAGGCCACGGGCATCAACGCCATCTACGCCCACCTCACCTTCTGCCCGGGCCCCAACTGCTCCTGCTGCATCCCCTACCTCTACTACCCGGGCGCTGGCGACGATCGGCCCACCTGGGCGGGCTGGTTCTACAAGACCACCTCCGATCCCGAGATCTGGGTCGAGGGTCGGGTCTACGGCACCCCCAAGAAGCAGTTCCTCGATATCTCCTACAGCGGCGGCTACTTCGGCGCCTCGGGGGGGGGGAGCGGTGGCAACGACATGCTGTACGCCTACGCGGTGGCCAAGCCCTACGAGGGCTCGGTGGGCCCCACCCGCAAGTCGTCCGACATCGACGCTCCCTGGCAGATCGGCGAGCTGTTCTTCCCGGGCCCCGGGGGCTCCATGATGCTCGACGCCGAACGCGACCTGGCCATGGTCGAGGAGTACCGGGCCCGGCTGGCCGGCATGAACGAGGCGCTCGCGGGGCCGACCGATCCCCTCGAGGTCGCCCGACAGGATGGCACGTTGAACCTGAGCAAGACCTGGAACACCGCCTACTTCCATCACTAGAGATCGGAGCAAACCATGCGTCTACGAAAGCGCCGGGCCCAGTCGGCCGTCGAGGTCATGCTCCTGATGCCCGTGATCATGATGGTCTTCATGGCCATGTACTACCTGTGGTCCATCACCTTCGCGGCGGCCAACTGCCACATGCGCGCCCGGGAGTACGCCTTCCACGGCGAAGAGTACCTCGGGGGCCGAGCCCACGGAGAGAGCGGCAGCTCGGCGCTCAACGGTAGCGACTACCGCAAGGCCGAGCGGGGCATCACCAGCTTCGAGTTCAGCGGCACCTCGAGCGACACCTCCATCACTGGTGTTGGCACCTCCGGCGTGAACCTCGAGGTCACCGCGGTGATCAAGAGCAACTGATCCCGCCGGGGGCTGTCGCTACGCGCACGCGTAGCGAGCCAGGGCGGCCGCTACGGCCGTGTCGACCCTGAGGGTGTGGCCGGCCAGGCCTGCGGGCTCGAAGCCAGCCTGGACCGCCTCGGCTCGTTCGTCGGCGCTCAGGCCGCCCTCCGGGCCCACCAGCAGCGCCAGGTCTCCGCTGGGGGAGGGGAGGGGAGCGACGCCAGGAGCCAGCAGGAGCCGCGTGGCGGGCAGAGAGGGCCGCTGCAGGGCCTCGGGGAGGGGCTGGGGCTCGCGCAGGCTGGGGAGCCAGCGCCGGCCGCTCTGCTCGCAGGCGGCCAGCAGGACCCGCTGCCATCGCTCGGCCCGCATCTGGCGGACGGTGGCGCGTGCGGTCAGCAGGGGCCACAGCTCGTCCACGCCCAGCTCTGTGGCCATGCGCAGGCTGGTCTCCCAGGCCGCGGGCTTGCACAGGGCCAGCAGGAGCACAACGCGCCGCTCAGGGGCGCATGGCGGGAGGCGCTCCAGTCCTTCCACCACCGCGCGTGGACCCTGGACCCCAGCGAGCCGGCACTGCACCTCCCCTCCCTGGCCGTCGAAGAGACTCAGGGGCTCCCCTCGGGGGTGTCGGCAGACCTGCAGGATGTGGTGGCTGACCTCCTTGGGGAGGGTCAGCTGTTCGCCCGGGGCGGGCAGGGTGGGGTGGTGGTAGCGTCGGGTCACGGCCGGCGGTACTCCAGGGACACCCACTCACCGTCCTGACTGCGACGCTGGGGCGCCAGGGGGGACATGGCACGCTCCACCAGGTGGGCCCGGTCGGCCAGGATGCCGGCGAGCACGAGCCTCTCGGCCGTGAGTCGTCGTAGATCCGACGCCAGGCGTGCCAGCTCCTCGGCGAAGATGTTGGCCACCACCAGGTGGTAGCGGCCGGTCAGGACACGCACCGAGCGGGCGTCGAAGGTACAGGCCAGGTCGTTTCTGCGGGCGTTGTGCGCAGCGGCCCTGACCGCATGCTCGTCACAGTCCACGCCGTGGGCCACCATGCCCAGTTGGGCGCCCAGCAACGCCAGCACGCCGGTACCGCAGCCCACATCGAGCAGGCTGGCCCCGGGGCGGGCGTAGCGCACCACGGCCCGCAGGCAGGCCAGGGTCGTGGGATGCTGGCCAGTGCCGAAGGCGGCCCCTGGCTCGATGACCAGGGCTCCTGGTCGGGGCTCCCAGGGGGGCACGATCAGCACGCCCGGGCTCACTTCGAGGGGGACGAAGGTGCTGCGCCAGCGCTCCTCCCAGTCTCCCTCGGTCATGCTGCCGACCTCGACCCGGCTGCCCGGGACGAAGCTGGTGGCGTGCTCCAAGTGCTCGACGCGGGTGGCCTCGGCGGCGTCGCGGTCGAAGTAGGCGAGCAGCTCTACGTGCTCGGGACCCTCGGCGTGGGCTGGGGCCGACTCCCAGGGCTGATGGACCTGCCACGCGCTCCCATCGGCGGGGCGCTCCTCGACGCCGAGGGTGCCCAGTTCGGCCAGGAGCGCGTGGAAGCGCCCGGCCTGCGCGGTCGGCACAGTGACCCGCAGCAGCTGCCAGGAGCGGGCCATGCTGCGCCTAGTGCTGGGGCTCGGGGGCAGGACCGGGCTCCGGCAGGGCGATGCCCGCGGCGTGAGCCTCCACCAGCGCCTTCATGGCCTCGGGGCGGGAGCGCACCTGGACCCACTGCTCACCGAACAGGCCCTTGATGAAGAAGGTGGGAGTACCGCTGATGTCCACGGCGTCCGCCTGGGCGATGTCGGTCTTGACCCGCTCGGCCGTGATCGGATCGGCGATGCAGGTCTCGAGGGCCTCGAGGTCGAGCCCGATCTGCTTGGCCATGAAACGGATGTCGTCGGAGCTCTGGTAGGCCTGGTTCTTGAACAGCAGGTCGGACAGCTCCCAGAAGCGACCCTGTTGGCGCGCGCACTCGGTGGCGCGGGCGGCCTCGCAGGCGTTGGGGTGCATGTCGCTGCCCACGAACTCGTTGCACTTGTTGGACAGCGGGTAGTGCTTGAAGCGCAGCTGCACCGAGGGGTTCTCGGAGACCAGGTCCTTGGCGCCGGCCCCGGCCTTGGCGCACCACGGGCAGGCGTAGTCGGCCCACTCGACGATCAGGTAGGGAGCGTCGGAGCTGCCGAACTGGGGCTCGTTGCCGGACAGCTCCAGGGTGCCCTCGCGGGGCAGGTGGTAGAACTCGGCCAGGGCGGCGGGATCCTGGACGTCACCGCCGCAGTTCAGGTTCTGCTTCTTGCCGTTGTAGATGGCGATGGACAGCACGAAGGCCACGATGCCGGCCACGAACATCACCGGGACCGTGCGATCGCCGCCCAGGCCCACCAGGGTGGCCGCGAAGGCGCCCTCTGCCGGTGGTTGCGCGGGCTTCAACAGCGACGGGTCGCGGAGTGTGAGCACGCCCGCCACGAGCAGCATGGCGTTGATGCCGTACATGGAGATGCAGAACAGGCACCACGTGCCCATGGTGTGGGAGACCCAGGCAAGCAGCGCGCTGTAGGCCACGGAGCCGAGGCCGGCGACCAGCAGCACCCGGGGCACTCCGCGGAGCTTGTCGCGCCCCAGGCGGCGCATGACAGCGCCGTAGGCCACCGCGAAGTAGAAGCCCAGGCCGTACAGCGCCACGGGGATGCCGAACAGCTCGCTCCAGGAGCTGGTGTTGACCTTGTCGCAGTCGAAGGTCTCCGAGACCGAGCAGATGGAGCTGTCGCCACAGAGTACGGCGATGTGCTGGTTGGCCAGGTAGACCGACGCGCCCATTCCGGCGATCATGGCGACCACCACGCCCCAGCCCAGATCCCAGGCCATCACGGCGGCGCACACCAGCCAGGTGGCCCCGATGCTCGCGATCAGGACGCCCGTCTGGTCGCCCTGTAGGCCCAGCACGACGGCGATGATGACGGCCACGGCGGCCAGGACGGTCAGCGCGATGCGGAGTGCTCGCATGGGTCCTCCGAGGTCTCCGACCAAAGGCCCAGGTCTCCAGCGATATTCCCTGAAGTTCGCCTCTGGGAGAGGCGGGCGCAGGTAACCGGAGCCGCTCGGGGCGGCTAATCCCGGAGCTTCTCATCGCGCGCGCGCGTCGCGCGCATGAC
>CAZHIK010000126.1:0-13431 GCA_964532635.1 uncultured Enterobacterales bacterium | reverse complement strand
GGGACTTGCTGGCTGAGAACCCGAAGCACTGGGCCCCGTACTCGACGATGCCGGCGTAGCCCAGCTCGCGACACAGCCCGCCCGCTGCCATGCGGGCGAAGGACAGGGCCAGCTCTCGGGCAGCACGGCGCTGGAGCTGGATCAGCAGGCCGATACGCTGGTGGAGGGCCAGGGCTTGCTCGCGAAGGCCGACTTCGGGCGCAGTGGAGTCATCGAAACGCGGGACGGAAACAGCCCGGCGGACTGTTTCCGGGGCGAGGCAGGCGCAGTAGTGCCGCTCGGGCCGAAGGTCCGAGCCGAGACCATAGTGAGGCAAACCCAGGCTCCTGGGAGGTCCATGAAGTCTCGCTATGGGCAGACCGGGAAGACTCTGACAATCTATCGGTTCCCTGCTTTCTTCGCCCGCTTTGCATGCTACTCCCGGCCGGTTTCTGTCCGGAACCCGCCCCCCTCTCGGTGCTGCCCCCCCGGGGGCCGACCACCACCGATTCACCTCCCTCGAATCCAGTCGCGCTATGCTGAGCTCGACCCTCTGCACGCAGGCGCGGGCTCTCCCCCGACCTGCCATCCCGGCGCTCGCGGGAGGGGATAAATCCCTCCCCTACATCGCACCCGGAGGCCCCCATGTCCATCCGCCTCGAACGCGAAGGACCCGTCGCACGCATCGTGCTGGACCGCCCCCAGCGGGCCAACGCCTACGATCGAGCGATGCTCGACGCCCTGGATGCCGCCCTCGACGGTGCCCTCGCCGACAGCGCCGTGGGCGCCCTGCTGATCGAAGCCGCGGGCGAGGGCGCCTTCTGCGGCGGCGCCGATCTGGCCCAGATGCAGCAAGCCGAGCCCCTCGACGCCCTGGACCTGCGCTCCCAGGCCGTGTTCGACCGCATCGCCCGGGCGCCCCTGGTGTCGGTGGCCGCGGTGCACGGTCCTGCCGTGGCCGGGGGCTTCGAGCTGGCCCTGGCCTGCGATCTGCGGGTGGCCAGCCCTCGAGCCCGGTTCAGCCTTCCCGAGACCGCCCTGGGGCTGATTCCCTCGGCCGGCGGCTGCACCCGCCTCACCCGCCTGGTGGGCCCTGGCCGGGCCAAGCGCATCATCCTGGCCGGCGAGACCATCGACGCCCGCACCGCCATGGACTGGGGCCTGCTGGCCGCCCTGGTGCCCGAGCCCCGCCAGGAAGCCCTGGCCCTGGCCCAGCGCATCGCCAGCCGCGACCGCGTGGCCCTGCGCCTGGCCAAGCAGGTCATCGACCACGCCGACGACAGCGCGAGCCTGCGAGCCGAGCGCGTGGCCGAGGCGCTGCTGTACAGCCGCAAGAACAAGCAGGGCTAGTCGGGCGCCCACACGTCCGTGCCGTCGAGCACACGGCGGGCGCGGGGGTAGAAGCGCGACGGCCACCAAGGCTCGTAGGCGCCCTGCTCGAGGCCGTGGGTGCAGTGGTCGCGGCGTCCGCGCTGGCCGTCGTGGATGGCCTGCAGCAGCGTGCGGGGCTCGGACTGCACGATGCCCTTGCGCCAACCTGCGCGGTGGCTCATCCAGGTGGGGGGCAGGCCGAGCAAGGCGGCGGTGATGGCCAGCAACAGCACGCCGCGGCGCAGCGGGAGCGCCCGTGACGGCTCCGCATCGCTCTGCCCTCGAACGCCACCCTCCGCCAGCAGGGCCACGGCCAGCCCCAACAGCAGGGGGAGCGCGGCAAGACCCGTGGCCAGGTGGCGCTCCTGGGGCAGCACCCTGCCCGTGGCCCAGAGCATCCCCAGGAAGGGGGCCACGCAGAGCAACAGCGCGACCATGCGCCACGGGCGCCGGAGAAGTCCGACCCCGCAGATCACCAGGGCCAGAAGCCCCGGTACCAGCCAGGGCAGCAGGTGGCGCTCGCGCAGATCCACGTTCCAGCCCGCGTCCCGAGCCTCCGCGGGGATGGCCTCGGTCAAGCGGCTCAAGAACAGGAAGGTGCCCGGGATGGCCAGCGGCGAGCTCCGCCCCCAGACGAAGCCGGGCCGAGCCCGCGCCCGGTTCTGCTGCGCGGCCAGCTGCTCCGGTGAACCCCCGGCGTTGCGCACGGCCTGGTCGGCGTACATCACCGCCTGGACCTCGAGACCGATGGTCTGGGGGGCCACCACCGCCCGCGTGACGAACCAGGACAGCACGACCGGCGCCAGCAGCAGCCCCGTCCGCAGCAACGCCCCACGCCAGCTCCGGGCCCGCACCGCGGCGAAGCCCAGCCCTACGGCGACCAGGGGCGCCGCGAAGAGCACGCCCCGCACATCGGCCATCAACAACAGCGCCGCAGCCACCCCCGCGATGAGGGCCGGCCACCAGCTCCGGAAGCGGACCAAGGCCGCCACCGCGCCCGCCAACAGCACCGAGCCTGCGACCACGGCGGGGTAGAAGCTCACGTCCCGGGCCAAGAAGGCCACCGGACCCACGGCCCCCACCAACAGCGCCGCGGCCAGCCCTGCGACTCGGCTGTGGAGCGACAGGCCCCAGAGGTACAGCCCGGCGCAGGTGGTCACCAGGCACAAGAACGACTGCAGGGCCAGCCCGTCGATGAGCCCCAGCCCTCCGCTGGCGGCGGCGGGCAGCCAGGCTGGCGCGGGCAGGCGCACGCCCCAGTAGTCGTGCATGTTCCCCGCAGCGACACGGCTCACCAGCTCGCAGTAGTGGTCGAAGTCCGCGGCCGAGAGCGGGTAGTACTCTGTGAGGTGGCGAGTGAGCACCGCGGTGCACAGCAGCGCCACGGCGAGGCTCGTCCCCAGGGCCAGGGGCAGGTCGAGCTTCCAGGACACCGGCCGCTCGGCCCCACCGCGGCCCCAGGGCAGAGCCCGCAACACCAGGGGGAGCACGAGCAGCAGCCAGGGCCCCGCCAGGAGCGCATCCAGGCTCACGCGGGCTCCTCCGACCCCCGGGAAGCGGCGACGAAGCAGGCCACCCCGGTCAGCAGCGCGGCGATGAACTTGCTCTCCCGCAGCGCGTAGTAGACGATGTCCTCCAGGGGGCCCAGGGCGTCCAGCTGCTTGTAGAGGGCCTTGAGCCAGTCCAGGGGCAAGGCCTGGATCAGGTAGGCCAGCCCCAGGGCCACCCACCAGCCGCGGCTCAGCCTTCCGTCCGCAGCGGCCGCGACAGCCGCGGCGTAGGGCACCAACATCCAGACCATGTGGTGCTCGTAGGTGTAGATGGGCAGCACCAGCATGAGCACCACCACCACGCCCACCTGGCACAGGGAGGTCACCGCGTCGGCCCCCGGGCGCCGGAAGCGCCAGGCCAGCAACGCCAGCAGGGCGAGGGTGATGATCCGGGAGATCCAGCCAGCGGTGGGGTGGAGATCGGTGCCCTTGCCGCCCCCGAGCAGCTCGTGCAGCAGCGAGGGGATGCTGTGGTTGTGGGTCAGGGTGATGGGGACGGTGAGCCCGTTGTAGTCCCCGCTCGAAAACCCCGGCAGCACCTCGGTGTAGAAGCGCCACTGGATGTCGAGGTCCACCAGGGGCGCGCTGACCAGGCTCAGCAGAATCGCCGCTCCGACGGCGGCCGCCGCTGGCTTCCAGCGCCGCTGCAGCAGCCACCAGGCCACCAGCAAGGCCGGGCTCATCTTGAGCATGCACCCCAGCCCCACCAGGGCCCCGCCCGCGTGCCAGCGGCCACGCTCCACCAGCAGCAGCCCGGGCACCACGCAGGCGAGCACGAAGAGGTTGGCCTGGCCCATCCAGTCGTTGTCGGGGATGGGGGAGAAGCTGGCGGCCATGATGCCCAGGGCCAGGGCCATGGGGCGGCTGGGGTGCCAGCGCCACAGCGCCAGGGCCACCGCGAGCAGGAAGAGATGCTCCAGCCAGTACCAGGCGTGGTAGGCGGTCTCGAGGTCCAGGGGGATCGCCCAGGCGAAGCTGAGCAGGTAGGGCGGCGGGTAGAAGAACGGGTGGACCCCCGCCTTCCGCTTGCCGTCCTGGCGCGCGCGCTTGGTCAGAGAGCGCTTGACGTAGGGATCACCACCCTCGGCCGCCACCTGCACGGCGTAGTAGTAGCTGGCGAAGTCCCGGGCGCTGTGGCCCCGCCAGGTGCGCTGCTTCCACGGTCCCAGGGCCTGGACGCCGTAGGCGACCACGCAGGCCAGCAGCAACCAGGGGAGCGCGCGCTTCATGGGTGGGGGCCGATAGGTGGGACGGCAGCTGTATCGCGTTGCCGCCCAGGCGTGGGATCAGCCGTCGATCTCCGCCAACAGCGCCCGGGCCAGGGGCTGGTACTTGCGCACATCGGGGGGGTTGGCGTTCCCGGAGGTCGGCAGCGCCAGGACTCGCTCGAGGTACACCCGCGCCTGCTCCTCGTCGCCCTCATCGACCAGCAGGTCGGCCATGAAGTAGAGATTGCGCGCATGCTTGGGACCGGCCTTCACGGCGCGCTCCAGGTACTCCAGCGACTTATCCGCATCGCGCAGCGGCCACGGGAGCTGGTCGTAGTAGCGACCAAGCCCACGCAGCGGGCCGCCCGAGTCGTGGGACGGGTCGATGGAGGCGGCCTTCAGGCCGTTCTCCTCGAACTTGGGCGCGAGCCCCTCCCGCACGGCGTTGATGATGCCCACGGCCTCGGAGTAGGCGCCGATGCAGGCCATGGCCCAGTAGTGGCCCTGGACCGCCTGGGGGGCGATGGTCTTGATGTGCTCGGCGTGGTCCCAGCAGATCTTGGCATGGCTGCTGCCCGTGGAGCTGCTGGAGGCGTTGTCAGCCAACCAGAAGTGGAAGCGAGCAACCTGCCAGCGGAGCTCGATGTTGTTGGGCTCCTCGGCGATGCCGGCGTCCAGCAGCGCGATGGCCTGCTCCGATACTCCAGGCTGGTCACGGCGTGGGTAGAGCCCGGGGATCGCCGCCAGGGCCTTCTCGGCGGCGGTCGGCTCCGCGGTGGGGGCGGATTCCGCGGGGACATCCTGGGCGGGGGCGCCAGCGCTGATGAGCATGGCGAGGGCGACGAGGGGGAGCTTGCTCATGGGGTGTCCTCCGCCGTGAGGGTTGGGTCAGAGCTGGCGTATCGCGCCCTCCTTCGAGGGGAAAGCTCTACCCCCGACCACGAACGATCCGAGCCTGGGACCAGAGGCCAGAGCGAAGCCAAGGACGTTAGAGCTGCCCCGCAGCCCCGCGAGGTGCTGCACGCGCACCCCGGAGCCCCCCATGCAGCGCATCGCCATCACCATCGGCGCCCTGATCCTGGCCGGCTGTCCCAAGACCGCCGACCCTCCGCCGGTGCAGCCGGTGCACGGCTCCAGCGCCACCCTGGCCGCCGAGCGTGCCACCGACGGCACCGTCCAGGATCGCCTGGTGAGCGACGACGCCGACCTGGTGATCTTCTATGCGTCGGAACAGAAGGGCTCCCTCGAGCCCTGCGGCTGCCCCAAGGAGCCCCGAGGCAGCATCCCCAGGCTGCAGGCCTACCTCGAGGCCTCCACCTCTGCGAATCCCGACACGCCCTACATGCTGCTCAACGCCGGCTACTTCCTCGAGGACGCCATCGGCGTGGGGGGCGAGCTGCGAGAGGACGTACCCCTGATCAACCGCTGGATGGTCGAGGGCCTGGCCGAGCAGGGTGGCTGGGCGGCCCTCAACACAGGCTACGTCGATCTACCCGGCATCGCCGAGCTCGGCGACGAGCTCCCGTCCCTGCCCCTGGTGAGCGCAAACATCCACCCACGGGACGACAGCGTGCCCCCCATCCAACCGTGGGTGGAGGTCCAGGCCGGCGATCTGACGGTGGGCGTCACCGGCATCAGCACCCCGGGCGTGGCCTTCGTGGCCACCCCCCAGTACGCGGTGGAGCCTCCCGAGCGGGCCCTCGAGGCCGTGCTCGGACAGATGCGCGGCCAGGTGGACATGGTGGTCCTGCTGGCCTTCCAGGCCATCGACGAGGCCCGCACCCTCGCCCGGAAACACCCGGAGATCACGGTGGTGGTGGACGCCTACGGCCACCACGAGAGCGTGCCACCCTTCACCGTGGGAAACGCCATCTGGGTCAAGTCCCACCACCAGACCCAGCGCCTCGGGGAGCTGCGGCTGTGGATCGAGGACGGGCAGGTGGTCAAGGCGCTGGATCGCAAGGTGGAGCTCGACCCCGAGATCCCAGGCGATGACGCCCTCACCGACATCATGGTGCGAGCCCACCAGGAGATCGAGGCCAAGGCCAAGGAGATCTGGGGACCATGAGCAGCCAACGCACCGTCCTGATCACTGGCTGCAGCCGCGGCATCGGCCTGCACACCGCCCTCGAGCTGGCCCGCCGGGGCTGGCGGGTGGTGGCCACCCTCCGGAGCGACGAGGGTCGCGCCGAGCTCGAGGGGGCGGGCATCCGGGTCGAGCACCTCGACCTGCTCGACGATCCCCTCGCCCGTATGCGGGCCATCGTCGAGGACATCGGTGGACTGGACGCCCTGGTGGCCAACGCGGGCTACGGCGTCTACGGCTGCTTCGAAGATCTCGATCCCGACGAGTTCCGCCAGCAGCTCGAGGTCAACCTCTTCGGCACCATCGCCTGTGCCCGCGCGGTCCTCCCTGCCCTGCGGGCATCCCGAGGCAGGCTGGTGGTGATCGGCTCCATCGCTGGCCGCCGCGCCGCCCCGGGCTCGAGCGCCTACAACTGCTCGAAGTTCGCCCTCGAGGGCTGGGCCGAGGCCCTACGCCACGAACTGGCCCCCTTCGGCGTGCCCGTGGTGCTGGTGGAGCCCGGGCTCACAGTCACCGGCTTCGCCAAGGCCAGGATCAGAGGGCGCAGGGTGGGTGGTGGCCCCTACGCCGCCATCACCGCTCGCCTGGACGCCCTGCACCGCGAGAAGGGTGGCGGGGGCTCCTCGGTCGACACCTCGGTGCGCGCCATCGTGAAGGCCCTGGAGGGGCGCTCCCCGCCGCTCCGCATCGTGCCCACGGCCGATGCGAGGGCCGAGATCCTGGTCGCTCGGCTGCTGCCCTGGCCTCTCTACCAGCGCCTGGCCTCATGGAAGCTTAGGTTGCCGCGGGGCTGATATACTCCCCAGCACGCCGGTATCCCCCCACGTAGGTAGACCGATGGCCAGCTTCGTCATCATCGAGCCCGGGCACGACGAGCGGGTGTTCAACATCGACCGCCAAGAGGTCGTCATCGGCCGGGAGTCCAGGTGCATGCTCCGCCTGTCGAACGTCTCGGTCAGCCGACAGCACGCCAAGGTCACCGTGTCCGAGACCGACGGCGGGGTGGACCTCCAGGATCTGGGCAGCCAGAACGGTACCCTCATCAACGGCCGCCAGCTGAAGTACAGCCACCGGCTCGGCACGGGCGATCAGGTCCAGGTGGGCAAGTTCACCCTCGTCTTCTACGGCGACGAGCTCACCAGCCTGCAGCACCGCCACCAGGGCCGCCCCCTGCGTGAGATCCCCCTGGCCTACGGGCTGCAGACCGGGGCCATGCGGCAGACGGCCACCTTCCAGATGTCGCCAGCGCTGCTCAAGCGCCTCAAGCTCGCGGCCGAGCGGATGCAGGGGGGCCGCGTGGTCACCCAGGGGACGCTCACGCGCCAGTGGTACCCCGGCAAGGATGACCTGATCCTCGGCTCGCGCTCCCAAGCGCAAGCCAAGGGCTTCCCCTGGTGGGGTCGCAAGGCCTCGGTGGCCTGGAACGGCAACCGCCACGTCCTGCGCCGCTACTCGCGCCTGGCCCGAGTGGAGGTCAACGGTGTCAGCGTGGTCGAGCGGATGCTGAACGACGGCGACGAGCTGTGCGTGGGCACCTCGTTCTTCCGCTACGAGATCGACGAGGAGCGCCGCAAGAACGCGGAGATCCCGCTGGACCTCTGATCAGTAGTCGTCCAGGTAGCCCACCAGCAGCTCGTCCTGATCCCGGAAGGCGACAACCAGGTCGCCGGCTCCGGTGACGGCCACAGCGCACTCGTCGATGCCGCTGGGGGTGGTGTCACCCACCGCGATCTCCCGAACGGAGCCCGCACCCATCGGGTCCGCCACCAGCACCCATGCCTGGCCGGTGTCGGAGACCAGGCAGACCGCTGCTTCCCCTGCCGATGTCCCGGCGACGTCTCCATCCACGATGTCGTAGCCAGGCATGTCGATGTAGGCGGATCCCGAAGCGCCCCCCCCGATCTCGTAGCTCGACAGGTAGCCGGCGAAGCCCCCGGAGCCGCTGGACATGCAGTTGTAGCCATAGGTGTCGTCGCAAGCGACCAGCATGTGCGCGATGCCGCTGGCGTAGGCGATCTCGAGATCGGCGGTGCCCCAGTAGTAGCTCCACCGGCTGCGCTGCACGAGCTGGCTTCCCGAGGGGCCGTAGACGTCCAGGTAGGGCGGATAGTAGACCCCAACGTACAGGTACCCACTGGCGGGATCGTGCGCGCAGCTGAAGCTGGACTGGGAGTAGGAGCCGCCGTAGTAGTGCGAGCCCGTGTAGCTGCTCGCGCCGCCTGAGCCGCTGACGATGCTGGATGCGCTCTGGCTGGCCTGGAACAGGTTGGTGCCAGTAGCCGAGACGCAGCCCACGGCCGTGAGCATGCCCGAGTCCTCGTCTCCGGACAGCTGGACCTGCTCGAGCTCGGCCGAAGCGCCGACGGTGCTGGTGAGCCTCCCTGTCGATCCGCTCGAAGAGTCGACCACATCGACCCGGATCTGCTGAGAGCCCGAGTCGACCAGCGTGGCCCAGGCCCAGTACTCGTCCATCAGCACGAAGTCGACCTGCGCCGCCATGCTGCCGGTCGAGCTGCTATCGCCGTCGATCCAGGTCTCCACGAGAGGCGAACCTTCCTCGCTGGGATCGAAGATCAGGCCCAGCCGAGCCTCGAACAGCTCACCCCCGTCGTCGTCCTCGCAGCTCTCGGCGGCCCAGGCCAGCACCAGCATGTCCTCGCTGACCGCCAGGCGCGGCCCGGCCACACCGTCGGAGTCGTAGGCCTCGATGGCGCTCAGCTCATCCTCCACGCCGTCGCAGTCGTCGTCCACACCGTTGGCGAGGTGCTCCAGCCGCCCGGGGTAGACCGCCTGGTCGCCGTCGTCGCAGTCGGCACCCGCCTCCACCCAGCCGCTGGGCTGGGAGCAGGCCTCGGTGGTGGAGTCGTCGTCGCCATAGCCGTCGCCGTCCGCGTCCTCGCACCAGACCTGGGCCCCGGAGACGTCGTCGTCCTCGTCGTCCACGCGATCGTCGCAGTCGTTGTCGACCTCGTCGCAGATCTCCTGGGCCTCGGGATTGACCTCCGCGTCGCCGTCATCGCAGTCGCTGCTGTCCTCCACCCAGTCGCTGGGTTGACTGCATCCCGTGCTGGCGCTTTCGGGATCGCCAAAGCCGTCGCCGTCCGCGTCCTCGTACCAGGATGACGCGCCGGTGAGGTCCGGGTCCTCCTCGTCCACCAGATCGTCGCAGTCGTCGTCGCTGCCGTTGCAGACCTCGTCGGCCGCCGGGTTCACGGAAGGGTCGAGATCGTCGCAGTCGCCCTCGCCGTCCACGTACCCGGAGGGCTGCTCGCAGGCGGTGGTGGTGCTGTCGGGATCGCCGTAGCCGTCGCTGTCGTCGTCCTGGTACCAGGTGCCGGCGTCCACGGCATCGTCCTCGTCCACGATGCCGTCGCAGTCGTTGTCCACGCCGTCACAAGCCTCTTCGGCTTCGGGGTTGACCGCACTGTCCTGATCGTCGCAGTCGTCTCCGTCCCAGTCGGCGCTGACGAAGCCGTCACCGTCTGCGTCGGTCAGTTCGGCCAAGCGGTCATCGTAGCGCTCCTGGGTGACCCAGATGCAGCCGGCCGCGAGAGGGAGCAGGGCCAGGGGCAGCCGAAGGAACAGCATCTCAGAACCTCCAGCCCACGCCCAGGGTGGCACGTCCATCCAGGAAGGAGACGCCGACCAGGCCCGCGCCGGCCACCGCGAGGCCGGATCCGGCCAGCACCAGGGCGTGGTTGCGGCTGCGCAGCTCGTCCAGCTCTCCGGGGTCCTCGGTGCTGTCGAAGGCACGGCTGGAGGCCGCCCCGGCGGCGAGCACGCCGGCGCCGCCCAGCAAGAGCACACCTCCGCCGATCCTGGCGAACGGGCTCCAGTCGAGCGGGTCGCGCGTGTGGGCGGGCTGTCCGTCCACCACGACGCCGCTGCCCAGGGGCAGCACGCGGGCCTCGGCGGAAGCCATGCGCAGGATCTGGCCGTTCAACGTCGGTCCGTCCACCTCGCGCCACTGCAGCAGGTGGTAGCCCACCGCCAGCTCGATCGGGGCACCGGTCTGGACCCGGCGGCCGTCGATCCAGACCTCGACCTCGCCCAGGACGGTGAAGCTGCCCACCTCCTCGGCAAGCACGCTGCGCTGCACGTCGCGGTAGGCCTCGGCCGCTTCCCCACCGAAGCGGGCGTCCAGGCTCGACATGGTCGCTACCGCCACTGCCCGTCGGAAGGCCGCCTCGGTCTCGCCGGGGTCGCCCTGGAAGTACGCGATGGCACCCTGCAGCTGGAAGAGGTTGGTGAGCAGGAGGGTGTTGACCGGAGTGTCCTGGCAGGTCAGCGCGTCCACCGTCTGCTCGGCCATCATCCTGGCCTCATCCAGCCGAACTTCCTCGACCGCGGCCCGGATGGTGTCCACGGCATCCGTCAGGTCCACGCAGTCACCGGCGAGGGCGCTCGAGGGAGTCAGCAGGGCGAGCAGCGGCACTACCCGACAGAGGCTTGTCATCTCACCTTCCCCTCGGCACGGACGTAGTTGAAGAAGTTGCTGCCGCTCTGTTCGACCACCACCTCGGTACGCAGCGTGTCCTCACCGTCCAGGAACATCAACGCATGGCGACCAGGAACGAGCTCCGTGGTGATGGGGGTCTTGCCTTGGGACTTGCCGTCCACGTACACCTCGATGCCGAAAGGCACCGAAGAGAGGCGGACCGTCACCGGCGCCGCGGGCTCCTCGGCGGGCTCAGGGGCGGGCCGCGGAGAGCGAACGCGGGCCGTGGCCTTGGCGGCTGTGGTGGAGGGGGCGTCAGGCCGCGCCGACGACGGCTCCTCGGCCGGCCCGGCCGGCAGCTCCTCGAGCTCGGTGAGCTCCACTTCCTCGATGGGCACCGCGGGCAGTATCGAGGGAAGCTCCATCGGCTCTGCAGGCGGCTGGGATTCGACGACCTCGGCATCGGTGGGCTCGAGCCCCACCTGCTGCCGGCCCCAGTGCCGAAGGGCCACGAAGGCCAGTGCCGCTGTGATCATGAGGGCGAGCGCCGCCATGCCCCAGATCAAGGGCCCAGCACGGCGCCTCTCCGGAGGCGCGATGAACAGCTCGGTGACCGGCTCCAGCGGTTCGATCCTGGTGGACTCGGGGTCCTCGCCCGCCGCGGAGGTTTCGTCCGTCGATGCTCTCCGAGGCTCGATCCTCCCAGCGGAACCGTCTGAGCGGCGCACCGGAAGGGTGAAGACCGAGGACTCCTCGAAGAGTGTCTTGCCCGTCAGCTCCACGTCCTCCGGATCACCCGGCGCGTCGACGAGGGACAAGGCCTCGTGGGCCCACTCCTCGAGCATGGGCCCCTCGATGGCGCGCTCGAGCCGGCGGCAGCGCTTGCGCACATCGGCGGCGGTCGGGCGGCGCTCGGGATCGAAGGCCAGCATCTCCGAGAGCAGCGCGACCAAGCCCTCGTCCCTCGCCGCCGCCGCCAGTCGCTTGGCGACGCGGCCATCGTGGGCCTCGGCCGTTTCCTGGGGCCACCCGAAGCGCTTGCGCACCAGACACTCGTAGAAGACCACTCCCAGCGCGTAGACATCGCTGGCCGGCGAGGCCCCCCCACCGACCAACAGCTCGGGGGCCATGTACCCCAGCGAGCCCAGCTGGTGCGCCTTGGTCTCGGCCTCACGCTCCATGCCGGCGGGCCGAGCGATGCCGAAGTCGAGGATCTTGACGACCCCGTCGGGCGTGACGCGGATGTTGCCGGGCTTGACGTCCCGGTGGAGCACCTCGAGGGGCTTGCCGGTGACCGTGGAGGGGCGGTTGAAGGCTGCGTTCAGGGCTCCCGCCACGTCGCGGATCACCGCGAGGACGATGGTGTCCGGGAGGCTCGGCTCGAAGCGCTTGGGGTTGATGAGCCAGCTCAGGTTCACCCCGGGGACGTACTCCATGACCACTGCGGGCCGGCCCGCGAGGTTGATGAGGTCCTGGGCCTGCACGATGGCGGGGTAGCTGATCAGCCCCAACATGCGGGCTTCGTCACGCAAGCGCGCTGCGATCTGCTCCATGCCCTCCACGTCGGACCTCAGGATCTTGACCGCGACGGTCTTGGAGAAGCCGGAGGCCGTGCTCAAGCGGGCCTGGTAGACCTCTCCGAATCCCCCCTTGCCGATGCAGCGGAGCAGCTCGAACCTCCGCCGAGAGGAGTCTTGGTTCGTGACCTCCGGCACTTGCTGCTCGCTCCCTCGTTTTCGGACAAGATCAGCATCGCGCATGACCCGGTCGAGGTCAACCGGGACGGTGCTCGGATCAGAGCCTTCGGTGCTGCGCCACCGGCATGCCCTGGCGCACGGTGCGCACACGGTCGCGGTGGATCTCCGCCAGGCAGAGCCCTTCACCGTCACCGCACTCGGCCACCACCGTGCCCCAGGGGTCCACGATCATGGAGTGGCCATAGCTGCGGCGGATGCCTCGATCCCCGTGGCGGCCCCACTGCCCGGGTGCCAACACCCAGCTCTGGGTCTCGATGGCTCGGGCACGCACCAGCGCGTGCCAGTGGTCCTTGCCGGTGTCGAGGGTGAACGCCGCCGGGATGGTGATCAGCTGCGCGCCCTGGTCCGCCAGGGCCCGATACAGCTCGGGGAAGCGCAGGTCGTAGCAGATGGACAGGCCGAGCACGCCAAGAGCGGTGTCGCAGGTGACCACTCGATCCCCCGCCACGGTGGTGTGTGACTCCCGAAGCGTCACCCCACCG
The DNA here is from genome assembly GCA_964532635.1 of uncultured Enterobacterales bacterium. Taxonomy (GTDB): domain Bacteria; phylum Myxococcota_A; class UBA796; order UBA796; family JAFGLY01; genus CALDOK01. Next base: position 560 of record CAZHIK010000126.1, on the reverse strand, counting down.
GGCACATCCACGTCGAACAGGTGCAGCTTGCGGTAGGTGCTCAGCAGTGCGCCGTTGGGCCCGAAGAGCAGCGAGGTGTTGTAGGCCTTCACCGGATCGCGGCTCCCGTCATCCTGCAGCACAACCTCCGGGAAGCTCCCGATGAGCAGGTGCACACCCAGGCTGCGAGCCAGGCCGGCGAAGTGGGTGGCGATGGGCCCATCGACGGGCTCGGCGATGCGGGCGCGATCTTCCCAGGGGCCCAGGTAGGGAGTGCACTCGGGGGTGGCCACCAGGGCGGCGCCGTAGCCCACCGCTCGACGGATGAGGCGCTCGGCCTCGGCCACGTTGCGCTCCACGTCGGCGGTGGAGCGGAGCTGGACGCAAGCGGCGAGGTACATCAGACCTCCGGATCGGGTGTGGCTTCGGACTTCCTGGCGACGGGGGCGCCCTCGAGCATGCTACCCGCGCGGAACAGGGCGATGGCCCCCAAGCCCACTCCGAACCACAGGGTGGTGATCCGGATGAGCAGGGCCGAAGCCACAGCCTGGGCCTCGGTGATGTCGGGGATGAGCGTGAGC
>CAZHIK010000125.1:11104-13472 GCA_964532635.1 uncultured Enterobacterales bacterium | reverse complement strand
ATGCGTTTTCTCCCTACGTGCTGGGCTTCGCGGTGGCTTCGGGGGTCAGCGAGCGGCTCAACGTGGCCTGGATCCCGCTGTTCCTGTGGGCCATGGTGCGCTTGGCCCGTGGCGGCGGGTTGCGCTGGGCTGCGCTGGGTGCCGGCGCTTTCCTGTTGGCCGTGTTGGGGTGCTGGAAGTTCGCCCTGTTCGTCTTCATGCTCGCGGTGGCGTTCTCCTCGTTCCTGCTCCTGCGCCCACCGTTCCTCTCACGCTGGCACCCCGAGGAGCTCCCAGACGGGCTGGTGGGGGGCTACCGGCTGCTGGCGACCCGCCTGCTACCGCTGGCCCTCGCCTGCGCCGTGGTGGTGGCACCCCTGGCGCTGATGGCTTCCGGATCGTCCCACGACGAAGGGGGCATGCTGCCGCGCTCCACGCCCCTGCTGTGGGACGGGCAGGCGGATCTGGGGGCCCCCGAGGGGCGCGTACTTCACGAGACCGACCTGTTCGAGGCCACGGATCTGCTGCATCCGCTGGCGCCAGCCGAGATCACCACCGAGAAGGACTGGCTCTTCCAGAGCGTCTACTCCGGCATCGTGCTGAGCCTTCTGGCCCTGGGCTCGCTGGTGGCGAGGCGGCGCTTCGCGAGCTTCTTCCTGCCTGCGGCGTTGCTGTTCGGGGTGCTGGCGCTTGGGCCCTACGTGGAGCTGTGGCCCGGGGCGTCCACCCGGATCTCGCCGCTGTTCTTCCTCTCCGCGCGGGTGGTGCCCTTCTTCACCGCCATGCACACCCCCTGGGAGTACGCGCTGCTCACCGCCCTGTGCCTCGCGCTGGGGGGCGCTGTGGGTCTGGATGCGCTCCTCGAGCGGCTCCCCTCGCGCCCGGCGCGGGTCCTCGGGCCGGCGTTGCTGGTGCTGGTCCTGGTGGATCTGTGGGTGGGCGCCCGCGTGCCCCTGCCCCTGCCCAGCGCCTCGGTGGAGATACCCCCGCTGTACGCCGAGCTGGCCGAGGAGCCAGGGGACTTCGCTCTGCTGGACTACCCCACGCGCCGCCCGGGTACCCGCCTGGTTCCCGAGCACTACTACCTGTACCAGACCGTCCATGGCCGCCCCATCCCCTACGGGATCAACGCCTGCTGGCTCGAGAAGCTGCCCTTCTGGCACCAGCTGGGCCAGCTGGCCGACGGTCAGCGCGCCAGCTTCGAGCCCAGCCCCCGGGAGCTCGACGACGCCCGCAGCGAGTTGGCGGGGATGGCGGTCCGCTACCTGGTGCTCCACAGCGAGAACACCAGCCCCGAGCAACTTCCCGCGCTGAAGGCCTTCCTGGAAGGCTGGCTCGGTTCCCCGGAGCGCACCGAGGGCTCGATCACCATCTACCGGGTACCTGGCGCCGTGGAGATCGAGCGCTGAAGCACGCCGGCCCGGGCGCGGGGCCCGGGCCGGGGGTGAGACGGGCGCGGACTAGGTGTTGTCGTTGCCGTCGCAGTTGGAGTCGGTGCCGTCGCCCGGCGTCTCGGTGGCGCCCGGGTTGACGTTCGAGTCGGCGTCGTCGCAGTCGGTGCCGGCATCCACACCCTTGGGAACTGTGTCGCCTCCCCAGTCGTCGCCGTCGGCGTCGCAGTGGCAGAGGGTGGGATCGGCCTCGTTGGGCGCAGCGCCGGGGTGGCAGCCCGGATCGATGTCGTTGCAGTCGGTGCCGCCGTAGGCGATGTCGTCGTAGCCGTCGCCATCGACGTCGGTCTTGGTGGAGCTGACGCACATGTCGTTGCCGATGCCAGGGGAGCCGTAGTCGCCGTCGCCGAACGAGACCGTGGCATCGCACCACTCGGCGTAGTCGTCGTTCAGCGTGGCGTCGGGCCAGTTCCAGGGGTCGAGGGCCAGGGCGTAGCCGGTCAGGTCCGGCCAGTTGGTGCCGTCGTCGAAGACCACCTCGTCGATGAGGGTGGAGCCGTTGTACAGGCCGATATCGTCAGCGCCGTTGTCGAGGGTCATGCCCGTGTACTCGTAGTCCACGGTGAGGTCGCCGTTGAGGGTCGAGTCGTCTTCGAGGCCGAACACCAGGTAGTCGTAGCTGGCCATGGGCAGGTAGCCGACGACGGTGAAGGTCTCGCCCGAGGCGTCCTCGACCACCAGGCCCTCGAGGTCCACGATCAGCTTGGTGTTGTTGAAGACCTCGAACCACTCGCCGACGCTGTCCGCCACGGCGTCGGGGTCCTTCATGATCTCGGTGATCACCAGATCGCCAGCGGCCAGGTCCGCGACGGTGAGATCCGCGTCTGCGTCGGTGTCCGCGTCTGCGTCTGCGTCGGTGTCTGCGTCCGCGTCACTGTCTGCGTCGGCATCACTGTCGGCGTCGGCGTCGCTGTCTGCGTCGGCATCAGCGTCGGCAT
>CAZHIK010000125.1:0-11004 GCA_964532635.1 uncultured Enterobacterales bacterium | reverse complement strand
CGCTGTCTGCGTCGGCATCGCTGTCTGCGTCGCTGTCTGCGTCGGCATCGCTGTCTGCGTCGCTGTCTGCGTCGGCATCGCTGTCCGCGTCTGCGTCTGCGTCGGTGTCTGCGTCTGCGTCTGCGTCGGTGTCCGCGTCTGCGTCTGCGTCGGTGTCTGCGTCTGCGTCTGCGTCGGTGTCGGTGTCGGTGTCAGCGTCCGTATCCGCGTCGGTGTCGGCCTCCTCGCAGTCGGGGGCGCCTTCGCAGTCGGGGTCGTCGCAGTCGTACAGTCCGTCGCCGTCGTTGTCTGCACCGTCGATGCACTCGCCGGGATTCTTGCCTTCCCAGATGCCGACATCGCCGGTTTCGTCTTTGTCGCCGCAAGAGCACAGGAGCAGGACAGTGGAGATCAGGAGGGTGCGCAGGTACATGACTCGTCTCCGTGGGATTACCAGAGGCCTTCCGCCGGCCTCGAACGCGGTCGGAGCCATCCTACCATGCCCTCTGGTCGTGGAAAGGGGTGGTGGCCTGTGGCCTGGCTCGGCGGTGGCGATCGGGTCTTGTCCGCTGGTGTTAGGATCGCGCGGCCACCGAGGAACCTTCATGAACCTGCGAAGCCCGCGCTTGCCATCCACGGTGCTCCTGGGCTGGGGGGTGGTGGTGACCCTCCTGTGGTGCCTCAACGGCTGGTGGGCCTCGGCGCGCTTCTTCGGTTCCGATCCCATCACGGTGCTTCGGGCGGGGGACCCGGCGGTGCTGGACCCACCGCTGCGGCTCGAGGGCTTCGCCCGGATCGGGGCCGTGGACCCGGGCGCTCTGGCCGGGCTCGTGCTCCCGGACCTGGTCCTGCTGGCGCTGTTCGCAGCGGCCTGCGCGTTGGTGGGGGCCTGGCTGATCCGGCCCTTGCTCGGCGAGCTCTCCTGGCTCGAGCGCGGGGTGCTGTCCTTCGCCGCAGGGAGCGTGCTGACCGGGCTGCTGCTGTTGGCCCTGGCTCTGCTCGGGCTCTTTCACCCCACCGCGGTGATGGGGCTCCAGCTGGCCTGCGTTGCGCTGGGCGTGGGCGGCCTGGCCCTCGCGCGCTGGCGCCGTGGACCCCTGCCCGCGGCGCCCTCTGCGGCCCTGGGCCCTGTGGGCTGGGCCGCGCTGGTCGGGGTGGCGGCCATGGCTTTGCTGCTGCTGGTCAAGGCCTACGTGGTTGACGTGGACCCGGACTCCATGGAGTTCCACCGTGTGGCCGTCAACCAGATCGTGCGCACGGGCAAGCTGGACATCTGCTTCGAGAACTACGCGGCCAACCGGCCCCTGCAGCTGGAGCTCTTCCAGGCGGTGGCCTTCGATGATCGCCCCTTGGCCCAGCTCATCCAGGCACTCTTCACCCTGGCGGCGGGGCTGATGGTGGGCGGCCTGCTGTACCGCCGCGCGGGGGCCGTCCCAGCGGTGCTGGCGCTGCTGATCTACGTCTGCGACCACAGCGTGCTGTGGCGGGTGGCCGTGCACGCCAACGAGAACTGCCTTGGCTTCTACGCCGTGGCTGGGTTGGCCGCCCTGGCCAGCTACCTCGAGGGGCGCCGCCCAGGGTGGCTCGTGCTGGGGGCCACCCTGCTGGGCTTCTCGGTGGGCACTTACTACCTGGGCCTGTTGGCGGCGACGGCCGGTGCCTTCGCGCTGCTGCTGGCCGATCGCGACGGCCTGCGGCCCCGGCTGCGGCCCTGGCTGCTGTTCTGCGGAGTGGCGGGCCTGGCCATGGCGCCTTGGCTGCTGCGCAACCTGGTTCAGCTGCACAACCCCGTCTATCCACTGCTGTTCGACATCTTTGGTGGCCGCGGGCTGAACCCCACCAGTGAGTACCTCCACACCGCCATCGCCGAGCGGATCCTGTTCGTTGACCGAAGCGTGGCGAGCTTCCTGGCGGTACCCTTCGGCTGGCCCAAGCGGGAGCTGTTCAACGGCCTGATGGTCCTGCTCTGGCCCCTGGCGCTGCTGTGGGGGCGGGGCACCGCACGGCTTCTGGGTCTGTGGGCGCTGGGCTACTACGCCCTGTGGTTCGTGCTCCTGCCCCAGGATCGGTTCCTGCTGCCGGTGCTGCCCACCCTGGCAGCTCTGGCGGGCATCGGCCTGGCGGCGACGCTGGCGCGGATCGGCCCCACCCTCGGCCGGGGCCTGCAGCTGGTGCTGCTGCTCGCAGTGACCGCGGTTGTGGGCTTCCGCTGGCTCGAGCAGGGTGGCTTGGCGGTGGAGTCCCTGGCCCGTGCCAGCCACCCGCACCCGGGCCAGCCGGCCCCCGGTCGGCTCGACAGCCCCTTGATCCGCACCGTGAACCAGGAGCTCCCCCCAGACGCCGTGCTGGCTGGTGTGTCCAACGGCTTCTTCGACAAGCCTTCCTACACCATCCTCCCCGTCGGCTTCTTCGACCTGGCTCTGATGCAGGATGTCGAGGGCGTGGCCCAGGCCTTGGAGGAGCGCGGGGTCACCCACTTGGTGATCCCCAGGGAGGGTTCCATCGAGTGGCAGGCCTGGGCGGGCTTCGATGATCCCGTCGTGAACGGTTTTGTCCATGCCTTGCGCGGCTTCCGTGAGCAGCGCTGCGGGGCCTGTGTGGATCGCGAGTTCTGGCTGGTCTGCCCCATCGAGCGTAGGGGGAGCCTCGGAGGTTCTCCGTGATCCGCTGTCCCCGCTGCGATGGTGAGCTGGACGAGCGAGACTTCGTCTGCTCGGGCTGTGGCCTGCGGGCGGCCCGGGGAGACCTGCTGGACCTCGAGCCCGACGACACCGTGGATCGTTACTTCGATCCTCTCGAGTTCCGCTACCGCTTCGGTGCCGAGCAGCGGCACTACTGGCACCGGGCCCGACGCGAGCTGCTGCTCGAGGTCTTCCGCCACCGCGTGTCCTCAGGGAGCAAGGTGCTGGAGGTGGGCTGCGGTTGCGGCCACGTGGCCGGTAGCCTGGCGCGGGCCGGCTACCGGGTCTGGGGCCTGGATCTCAGCACTCGGGCCCTCGAGTGCGCGGCGAGCCAGGGCCTCGAGCAGCTGGTGCGGGCCAGCATCCTCGAGCTGCCCTTCGAGGACGCCTTCGACGCCGTCTGCGCCTTCGATGTCATCGAGCATATCCCCGATCACGAGCGGGCCCTGGCGGGACTGGTGCGCGCCGCCCGGCCCGGCGGCTTGGTGCTGGTCACCGTGCCCGCCCATCCTCGCCTTTGGGGCTCCTGGGACCGCATGCAGCGCCACCAGCGCCGCTACCGGAGCGATGAGCTCGAGGCCATGATGCGCGCCGCCGGGCTCGAGGTCGTGGCCCTGCGGCAGTTCTTCCGGGCGCTTTACCTGCCCTCCCTGGCCAGCGCCGCCTTCGATCGGCTGCTGGGTGGATCGCGGCGCAGTGAGCCGCCCCTCGAGCTGCACCACGCCATGCTGCATCCCCCGCTGCTCGGGCGCGTCGCCCACGCGATGTTGGCCCGCGAGCGGCGGGGTATCAATCAGCCCTCGCAGCTCCGGGGTACGTCGCTGTTGGCGGTGGGGCGCCGGTCTGCGGGCACAGGAAAGTAGCCTTGAAGTTCGACCGCCCCGCACTGATCCGTCACGGCCTGCCGCCGCTGGTCTACCTGCTTGTCGCCGTGGTCATTCTGGCCCCGGGCTCCGTGCTGTTGTGGGCCTATGAGCTCGACGGGGCCTTCTACCTGGGAGAGCTGAGCAACGCCTTCGTGCTGAAGCAGGGTCTGATCGAGCAGCACCGGGTGGTAAGCGGCACCGACGTGCTCGGCTATCCCCAGTACGGCGTGTTGGTGTTCATCAGCTGGGCCAACCTGCTGCTCATCCTGCTGGGGGACATGCTTGGCTCGGCGGTGGCTGGGCTCAACTTCAGCATGGTGTTGACCCTGGGGCTGGCGGGTTGGATGGCGTTCCTGCTCGCGGAGCGCCTCGGGGGCAGCCGGGCTGCGGCCTGGGTCGCGGGCGTGTTCTTCGCGTTCAATCCCTTCATCCTGGGCGTGATCTTCAACGCCCAGGTCAGCTACGCCAACCACGCCTGGGTAGCCCTGTACGCCCTGCTGCTGGTGGACTTCTTCGAGCGAGGTGGCTGGGGGAGGCTGGTGGCGATCGCCGTGACGGCCGCCTGGGTACTGCTCACCTCGCCCTATTTCGGGGTGATGTGCTGGATGCTCACACCTCTGGTGCCCGCCTGGTGGCTGCTGCGTCGTCCCGACCAGTGGCGCACCATCCTGCTGCGCACGGCCCTGGTCTTCGCAGCGGGGGTGGCCGGAGATCTCGGCCCGTACTTCTACTTGAGCATGCTCGATGGAGTACCCGAGTCGGAGCTGCTGCTCCCGGCTCCCTATTGCCCGGCCGAGAGGCTGATCGCCCACGCCGGCAACCCCCAGCCCGGCAACATCGGATCGGGGGCCGATACGGGGATGGCCTGTGCTGGCCTGTTCGCGATCTTCTTGCCCCTGGGCGCGGGGCCCGAGAACATGCTGCTGCACCTGGACTACCTGGGCGCTTCGATCTTCCTGCTCCTTGGGGGTGCCGGTGTGGCCCGCTGGCGGCTGGGCCGGGGCGAACGGCCCGATGGTCCCATGTCCTCGGTGCTGCCATGGCTGGCGACCGCCGTCGTCTTCGGCGTGCTGGCCTTGGGTCCCTATCTGGTGCTCACCGAGACCTTCGTGATGCGCTCCGGAGGGGGCTGGTACCCGCTGCCCTTCCTGTGGGCATGGCAGTACCTTCCGTTCTTCTCCCGTGTCTGCACCCCCTACCGCTTCCTGCTCATGACCTGCCTGTGCCTGGTGCCGGTGATGGCGCTGCTGCTGGGGCCCCTGCTGGAGAGGCTGGCCGGGCGTGTTCGTGCGGGGGTGGTGGCGGCGCTGGCGCTGGTGCTGCTGTTGGACTTCACCGTGGTCAGCCAGGTGCCCTGGCCCCTGCCCTGGAAGCGGGTGGAGGTACCTCGAGTGGTCTACGACCTCGAGGCGGACCCCGATCCCGGAGCCGTGCTCGAGATTCCGTACCAGGAGCCCAAGGGCTTGCAGTTCTGGTACGACGATCACATCCAGCCCACGCCCCCCTTCTGGAACGAGCGGATCGCCTTCCACCAGACCGTGCACGGCAAGCGGCTGGGGGTGCGCATGACCGTCATCGCGCTGCCGCCTGCCTACGAGCACTCCCACTTGGTGCGCAGCATCACCGACGTCGTGGCCGGCCGTCAGGACCTGCCGGGCTCCACCGCCGAGCCGGGCTGTGAGGCGGTGCCGGTGGACCCCTGGCTGCAGGAGCACGGCTTCCGCTACCTGGTGGTCCACGAGCACCTGCTGCACGGCGAGCGTGTGGCTTGCGTGCTGCAGCGCCTGGAGGCTTCGCTGGTGCTGCAGGCCCGCTACCCCGACGAAGGCGTCAGCCTGTGGCGCTTCGAGGCCCCCATCGGCGGCGCAGCGCCCGCCGCAAGCCCTGCAGCGGCGCCCCCCGCAGGGGAACGCTGAGGTTCACCTGCTCGAAGTCGGCGATGTGGCAGCGCCGGCACAAGGCCGGGGCCATGGCGTCGAGGCGCTGATCCTGACGCAGCCCGTGCCAGCGGTGGCCGCGCCAGGCAGCGAGCATGCCGTCGTGATCGAGGTGCCCCATAGGCAGGCTGCGGCCGTGGTCTTCGCAGCAGGGCAGCAGCGTGCCGTCCCAGGCCACCACCGCCGAGCTGAGGCTGCGGTGGCAGGACTGGGCCCGCGGGCCGCCCTGGGGGTAGCTCAGCACCATGTGCTCGTCGCGGGGGGCGTGCTCCCGCAGGGCCGGATTGTGGGTCCAGGTGAGCTTCTGGAAGGTGACTCGGTCGGCGCCAAGCTCACGCCCCAGGGCCAGCATGGCGTCGCGCTCGTGCTCGTTGTCGCGATGCAGGATGGGCTTGAGCTCCACCAGGGGCTTGCTCAGGCCCTTGCGGCGGCGCTCGGTCAGCAGCCAGCGGAGGTTTTCTACCGTTCGGTCGAAGCTGCCGGCTCCGCGGTGGCCGTCGTGGGTGGCTGCGGTGGCGCCGTCGAGGGACACGAACAGCCAGTCCAGGTCGGCGTCCAGCAGGGCCGAGGCGCGCTGCGGTGTCAGGGCCACGCCGTTGGTGGACACCGCGACCATGATCCCGCGCTGCCGGGCCATGCGCACCATGCGCTCCAGCTCGGGGTGCAGCAGGGGCTCGCCGTAGAACCACAGGCAGAGGAAGATCAGGCGGTCGCCGCACTCGTCGAGCAGGCGCTCGTACAGCGCCATGTCCAGCTCACCCTGCTCGCCAGGCTCGGCGCCCATGGTGGGGCAGAAGCGGCAGCTGAGGTTGCAGCGGGAGGAGGGCTCGACCAGCAGCAGGACCGGATCCGCCAGCAGGGCCGGGCTGTTCAGCCGCATGGACAGCCCGGCCCGGGCGCCGTTGAGCAGCCGGGGCGGATGGGCCAGGACACCTGCGATGGAGCGCTTGAGCGCCCAGATCTCGCCGAGGGTGTAGCTTTGGTTGAAGATCCGCATACGAGGCGACTTATAGCACAGCCGGGTTAGCAGTCGTAGGTGCCGTAGCCTGGGCAGTACATGGAGCAGTCGCCGTCGTCGGTGATGGTGACGTCGCAGGTGATGGTGCTGCCGCTCTGGTAGATGACGTAGGAGCCGGTGGCCGAGCCGTCGTAGAGCCACAGCAGGTCCACTTCCGCCTGCAGGCTGGTGGAGCCGGCGTTGTAGACCTCGTAGACGGTGTGGCGTGAGCCGTCGATGAACAGCTCGTCTTCGCCGATGAAGTCGGAGTCCTGGCCGAAGGTGGCGCCGTACTGTTCCCAGGAGGAGCTGCCCGAGCCGTCCCAGAGCATGGTGGTGGTTCCGACGTAGGCGCCGCTGGCGTAGTCGAAGCTGCCCTGGCTGGCGTAGTCGGGGGACATGTCGAAGTCGGAGACGTACAGGCCATACTCCTCGTCGAGCTCGGCGTGGTAGTTCACCAGCTCGTCCGACTCGATGGTGACGGTCCACTCGACGCTGTCGGCCCACTCGTCGGGCAGGCTGTCGACCGGGGCGTCGAGGTCCAGCTCGGTGCGCTTGACCGTGCCACTGCAGCCCGAGCGCTTTGTGCGGACCTGCTCGGCCCAGCTGTCGCCCAGCACGTCCTCGACGACCACCTTGGTGATCAGATCGAGGTCGCCGTTGTCGTAGATGGTGCCGTAGCCCTCGCCCCAGGAGGTGACGTAGGGGTGCTCTTCGGCGTAGGTGCTCAGGTATTCGTAGTCGCCGGTCTCGACGTCGTAGGCGCCGACGCGGGCGACCACCGAGTCGCCGATGGGGTCGAGATCGAAGACGCCGCCGTCACCCACGAGCACGCTGGCGAAGGGGTTGTCGTACCAGCTGTGGGGGTCGTGCTCGCAGCTGAGGGGCTCTTCTCCGAAGGACTCACCGGGAGTTTCGCTGCCGCAGGCGAACAGGGCCAGGGAGAACAGGGGGAGGATCGCGCGCATGACCGGCTCCGGGACGGGCTAGCAGTTCAGGGTGCTGCCGTTGTCGCAGGCGCCCGTGCAGCTCCCACTGGTGGTGATGGTGACGTCGCAGGTGCGGTACACGCTGCCGTCGTTGTTGTACTGCACGAAGTCGCCGGTGGCCGAGCCGTCGTACAGGTACAGCAGGGACCAGGAGTGCTTCAGCTCGTCGGTGTTCTTGGTGTAGACGTCGTAGTCCTGCTGGGTGGAGCCGTCGAAGAAGTACTCGTTGGTGCCGTGGTAGTCGTAGGTGGAGCCGAAGATGTCGCCGAACTGGGACCACTCGCCAATGCCGGTGCCGTCGTAGCGCATGGTGGTGGTGCCGACGTAGCCGCCCTCGGCGTAGTCGAAGTCGTCCTCGCGGAGCTTGCCCTCGGTGCAGGTGCGGTTGATGACCATCTTGTCGTTGCCCGACAGGTACTCACCGTACATGGTGACCTTGGTGTCGGACTTGATCTCGGTGGCCCAGTACTCGGTGTGGGCGTTGGAGTCGGGGGCGTGCTCGACGGGCCAGTCGGGTTCGAAGGCATAGCGGCTGACGGTGCCTTCGCAGCGGTAGCGCTCGACGCGCAGCAGCTCGGCCCAGATCGAGCCCAGCACGTCGGTGGTCGTGACCTTGACCAGCAGGTCGAGGTTGCCGTTGTCGTAGATGGTGCCGTAGCCGGTGACGTCCTGGTTATCGAGGTAGTGGGCGCCCTTGTAGTTTTGTGACCAGCTCAGATCCCCGCTGCTGAGGCTGTAGCTTCCCTTGCGGCGCATGGCCGGATCGCCGTTGGGGTCGAAGTCGAACGAGGCGTTCTGACCCTGGAAGTCGGCCTGGAGAAGGGTGTAGGTGGCGTTGTGGTAGTCGTACCAGCTGTGGGGGTCGTGGGGACAGACCAGGTCGAGGCCACAGCCGGAGAGCAGGCCGGAGGCCAGCAGGAGCCCGGCGGGAAGGGGGCGGCACATGGGTTCCTCCGCGGGACGGGGCACAGCAGCCTATCTGCAGACCTGGGCACCCGCTACCGGGCGCTCTGTGACCCGGCGACCGATGCCATCGTGTTCACGGGGGTTTGACACCGGTCAGCCTGTGGTGGCTTTCCCCGGCACACTGCGAGTTACACCAGCCCACCGCGAGGCCCGTCATGACCCTCTCCCCCACCCACCTGGCGCTGGTGATCCTGGTGGGGGTCTTCGCGGGTACGGTCAACACCATCGCGGGGGGCGGCTCCCTCATCACCCTTCCGGCCCTGATCTTCCTCGGGGTGCCCCCCACCGTGGCCAACGGCACCAACCGCGTGGGGGTGATGACCCAGTCCTTCACCGCGGCCTTCAACTATGAGCGCAAGGGGCTGCTGGACTGGCGCCGGGCCATGAGGCTGATGGCCCCCATCGCGGTGGGTACCCTCATCGGGGCCTGGGCGTCGGCTCAGCTGTCCGATGAGCTCTTCAAGAAGGTCATCGGCGTGGCCATGCTGTGCGTGCTGGCGCTGATGCTCGCCAAGCCCAAGCGCTGGCTGTCGGACCGGCCCGCCACGGATCCGGGCCCGCTGTGGCTGCGGATTCCGGCGCTGCTGGGGGTGGGCTTCTACGGGGGCTTTCTGTGCGCGGGGGTGGGCGTGGTCACCCTGATCACGCTGGTGCTGCTCGAGGGCATGGACCTGCTGCGTGGCAACGCCATCAAGGTCCTGCTGGTGGGGATGTGCACCCTGCTGTCCCTGGTGGTCTTCGTCGAGCAGGGGCTGGTGGCCTGGGATGTGGCCATCGCCTTGGCCATCGGCTCATCGGTAGGCGGCTGGGCGGGCTCGAAGCTCACCATGAGCTGGGGCCCTCCGCTGATCCGCTGGGTGCTGATCGCGGTGGTGCTCCTCTCCTCAGGGCGCTTGCTGGGGATCTACTAGGGCGCCGCGGGGTAGCGTGGCGCGTAGCCCGTGATGCGTATGGCGTGACGGCGTGCTCGTTCGCGTGATCGTCGCTCGTGGCGGCGTTGTGGGTGTCTCGGTCGAGCGCGCGCCCGCGCCACACGGCCTCCTCGAGACGCGCACGCTGACGAGCATGTCCACGCCCTCCCGCTCAACGCCCCACGCGTCCGGGCGCCGCTGATGACCGCTATCGCCCCGGCCCGTGCCGGCCCTCCGCGGGCTTCGGCCGTCGTCGCCCCCTTCACGGGTGAAGGGCGCCGCCGCCCGAAACCTACGGAGGACCTCATGCCGCAGTCCAAGTACAACAACTTCCCTCACCAGCGGCTGGATGCCTGGGGCATCTCGCTCGAGCTCGCCCGGGCCTGCAAGGATGCGGCGGATGTGGTGCCGCGGGGCTACCGCAGCTTCGCGGATCAGCTCCTGCGGGCCGGTGCCTCAGCGGGTGCCAACTTCGTAGAGTGTGCGAACCGACGGACGGCTGGCGAGAAGCGCAACGCCTTCGGCAGAGCTCGGGGCGAAGCGGGCGAAGCCGCAGGACACGCGGAGATGCTGGCGACCCTGGGGCTGCTGCCTTGGGACAGGGCTCATCGGGTCATGGGCCTGGCGGATCGGCTCTGCGCTGTGCTCACCAGGTTGCTGCAGCGGTGGAGCTGACCTTGGGTTCAGGTCGCCCGGGACACCCAGCCCTGGACCGCCAGGTCAGGGCTCCGTGATCTCGATGTCGATGGGCGTGATCTCGTCGGTGGGATCGGGATCTTCGGGCAGATCGGCGGCGCGCTCGAGGTGGCGGCGCAGGCCGGCACGGATGGAGCGGCGCCCGCGGGCGGAGCTGCCGGCGGCCGCGGTGCGGCGGGCGTCCCAGGTGCTGATGGCGCCGGGGGGCAGGTCGGCGTCGTAGGTCTCGGCAGCGGAGGGGACCGAAGAGATCTGGGACTCTCGCAGGTGGCGGTGGGGGTGGGCGGAGCTGCCGCCATGGCGCATGTCGTCGACCCACTCCCTGAGCAGGATCTCGTCGCCAGCGCGCAGGCGCAGGATGCGCAGCTCGTAGCTGCTGAGCTTGTCCTCGAAGTGCTCGGCGTGGTGGACCACAGCAGTGCCGTAGACCGTGTCCCGCAAGCCTGGGAGCTCCATCTGGAACTCCACCTCCTGGTCTTTGTCGAGCATGCCGGGGCTCTCGACCACCAGGAGGGTGAGGGCGATGTGGTTGGCACTGCCGAAGTGGACGGCTCCATCGCAGCGCATGGAGATGCTGGCGGCCTGTTGCATGGGGCCTCCAGAGCGGCAGGTTCTCGGAAATCATATCGGATCGCTCACTTTCGTGACAAGCGAGCTCTTTTTTGCATGGGCGCTCGAATGCATCCCTACCGGCTCCGTCCAGGGCCGTGTACGACGCTCTCAATCGGAGAAAGACATGCGGACCCTGATTCCCCTGCTGACCCTCTCCTTCTGCCTCTCCCTCGCTGCGACTCCGGCCTTTGCCGCCAACGGCCACAAGGCCCACAAGGAGCGCGCCCGCAGCCACGACGACGCCGGCGCCCGCGGCAAGAACAACGGTCGCTCGGCCCAGGCCCGCGCCGAGGCCGCCCGTGCCAACGCCGCCCGCGATGCCGCTCACGCCCAGGCCCGCCGCGACGCTGCTGCTCGCGCCAACGCCAAC
>CAZHIK010000124.1:0-13490 GCA_964532635.1 uncultured Enterobacterales bacterium | reverse complement strand
CTGGGTGGGGAGCCCCTGGTCGATGCAGACGAGCCCCTGCGGCTCCGCGCCCTGGCGGCGTCGCACCTGCGCACCCAGGCCCACGTCTTCGTTCCTGCCGTTCGTCTGGTACGAGGGCTCCTGGACCGCCTCCAACATGCTCCCGAGTGGCGCCGCCACGCCTTCACCGAGCGCCACCTGGAGGTGGACGAAGAGGAGCTGGAGCCCGCACTCGTCCAGCGGGTCGAAGACGAGCGGCGCTACGTCTACCTGCGCACCGTCTATGAGGACGAGCGCCTGGTGGAGACCACGCTCCGGGAGCTGTCGCTGAGGCCAGACATCGAGATCCGACGCCCACTGACCCAGGCTCACTGGCAGCAGTACATCGCGAAGCCGGACTCGACCTTGGCCAGGAAGGAGCCCCAGGCGTACACCGAGGTCGTGCGCTCACAGAGCGAGGTCTGCGCGCAGCTCATCCGACGCCCCGTCTGCGTGATCTCCGGAGCAGCCGGAACGGGCAAGACCACCATCCTCAGCGCGGTCATCAAGGGCATCAAGCGAGTCCACGGCGAGGGCAGCAGCTTCGTGCTCCTGGCCCCCACGGGCAAGGCGGCCGAGCGGATCCGACAGGCCACGGGGATGCCCGCCCGGACCGTCCACAGCTTCTTGGCCTCTGGCGGCTGGCTCAACGAGAACATGACCCTCAAGCGTGCGGGCGGCAAGCGTGCACAGGAGTTCCAGACGGTCGTGGTGGACGAGGCCTCCATGCTCGATCTGGCGTTGTTCGCGACCCTGCTGCGGGCAATCCACTGGAACACCGTGCGGCGCCTGATCCTGGTCGGCGATCCCAACCAGCTACCCCCCATCGGAAGAGGTAGGACCTTCAGCGACATCATCGACTGGCTCGATGAGCACGAGCCCGCTGCGGTGGGCCGGCTCGAAGAGAACGTCAGGATGATGGAGAGTCGCTTGAAGGGCTCCGGGACCGCGATCCTCGATCTCGCCAGCCTCTACACCCGCGCCTCAGAGCACTCCACCCCGGAGGAGAAGGCTCGCGGTGAGGCGGTCCTGCAGCGTGTGCACGATGCGGGCGAGGTCGACAAGGATCTGCGCGTCGTCATCTGGAACGACGGCGAGGAGCTGGCCCGCGTGCTCCTGGAACACATCGTCCGAGACATGGAAGCCGACACCGGAGAGGAGGACGACCCAGAGCGACCCTGGGCGCTCTGGTCCAGATCGATGGACCAAGGCCCCGAGGCGTGGCAGGTGATCACGCCCTACCGTGGTGACGTGTTCGGGACCGAGCACCTGAACGCCCACATCCAACAAGCGCGAAACGCATCTCTCATCGAGCGGATCGGCCTGCTGGACTTCGTGACCATCTTCGACAAGGTGATGCAGATCCGAAACCGGCCACCCTCGGACCCCATCTGGGCCTGGAACACGGCCACACGGCGAAACGAGCAGGTGAACATCTACAACGGGCAAATCGGCTTCGCCGGGCCCCATTCGTTTGATTGGAAGAAGTGGACAGGGCGCTACTTCCATCTCGAGCGCATCCAGGTACAGCTCGGCGATTTTCGCGTGGGCTACGGCTCCAGGCTCGGCAAGGATCCCCAGGGGCGCTGGCTACCCAACGAGGGCGTGGCGGACAACCTGGAGCTGGCCTGGGCCATCTCGGTCCACAAGGCGCAGGGTAGCGAGTTCTCCCGCGTCTACCTCGTGGTCCCCAGGGATCGTGCCAGACTGCTCACGCGCGAGCTGTTCTACACCGGACTCACCCGCGCCAGGGCCCACTGCACGCTCCTGGTGCAGGGGGGTGTGGAGCCGCTGCTGCGGATGCGGAGGCGGGAGAACTCACACCTGCAAAACATCGCCTCCTCCCTGTTCACCTTCCGCCCGGTCCCAGACGCCCTGCTCAACCGCCGCGACTGGTACGCCGAGGGCCGCATCCACCACACCCTGGCCGACATCATGGTGCGCTCGAAGTCCGAGGTGATCATCACCAACCTGCTCCATGAACGCGACATCCCCTTCCAGTACGAGCAGCCGCTCTTCGCGCCCGATGGGACCTTCTTCCTGCCGGATTTCACGATTCGATGGGCAGGTGAGGACTGGTACTGGGAGCACGTGGGCCGCCTCGACCTGCCGGATTACCGCGAGCGGTGGGAGAGGAAGAAGGCCTGGTACGAAGAGCACTTCCCTGGTCGGCTCGTGACCACAGTGGAGGGACCCGATCTGAGCGTCCAGGCCGCCCAGCTGTTGGAACGACTTCGGCATGACGGGTGAGTGCCACACCACCTCGAACGCCACCGCATGTAGAGAAGCACAGCGGTCACCCGGCCTCCTGCGCCAGGAGGCTCACCCGCCGACATGACGAAAAGGCGCCCCACCAAGCGATCCCGAAAGGCCAAACCGCCTCGAGCGCGTCCGGCCCCCAACCCGCTCCGCCACCAGATCGAGTCCCTGATCGCCGCGATCCGGGTGGCCGGCGCCCCCGAGAAGGCCGACCGCTACGCCTCGATGTTCGCGACGCTCGCGGACCACCAACTGCACTTCGGCCACCTCGACCTGCTGCTCTGCGCCCTGGACGGCAGAGACTACGCCTCCGAACCGCTGGCACGGCCTCCCACTCCCCCCAAGCCAGCGCCCACCAGGACACGAGCCCCGACCCCACCGCCTCCTGAGCCGCCCCCTCCTGCAGCCCCCGACCGGCTCGCCCCCATCGAGCCCTTCCTCCCCTTCCTCGACGCCATCCCGCGCGGGCGCGATCTGCTCCGCGAGCTGGACGCGCTGGCCTCCACGGACGAGCCCCGCCAGGTCGAGGCGATCCTGCGGCGGGTGTTCTGCGACCACCTCGGCTACCGGCCCTCGCGGATCGATCAGACCCCCCGGATGGGCTCATCGAGCCGGTACCGGCGCTTCGTCACCCTGGCGACCCACGGGCGCTTCGCGGTGTCGCTGCTCGAGCTGGGCACGCGGGACTGGCACGCCTCCCACTACACCCGCTGCTTCGAGATCGAGCCCTTCGGCCTGGTGATCGCCCTCGCCCCCGGCGTCGAGGCGGTCCGGTTCGTGTTCCGCCGGCTGCGCGGGATGTCGGAGGCCCGGCCCTGGTACCGAGCCCTGACGGGCAGGTTCCGCGGGCGCGAGGTCGACGACAACCTGCTGGTCTGGTGCCGGCGCCTCCAGGAGCTGCGCCCGCGCTTCGGCGACACCGAGACACGGCTGCGGGATCGGGTTCAGGCGGCGCTGCAGGTCCCCGCAGCCGACCTCGCTCCGAGGTGGCCCTCCGAACCCTTCTCCCTCGACGACGCCAGCCCGCCAGGCTGCAGCCTCGATCAGTCCGTGGCTCGCGCCGCGGACAGCTTCCTCCAGCCCGGTGTCGAGGGTGAGCGGCTCCACTGGGGCCTGCACGGGGCGCTGCGCAGCCACTTCCCCGTGCCGCTATGGGGCGGGAAGGTGCGGCTGCGCTACCTCGACTACCAGCTGGAGGGCCGGGCGCCGGCAACCCTCGACGCCTGGCGGAGCGGGACCACCCGCGCGGTGCCCATCCTCCTGCGGCTCGCCTGCGAGCTGGATGATGGCGAGTCCAAGCAGCTCTCGCTACGCTGCTCGCTGCCCGTCCCGGACGCCCGGGGACGCTTCGTGCTGCGGGGAGGACTGGCCCACTTCGCGCCCAGGGTCGACCACGCAGGCAGGCTGGGGCAGCGGCTGCTCGAACGTGCGGAAGGCGAGCTGGACGAGGACTTCCTGGACGAGCTCGAAGGGGGAGCCACATGGCGACTGGAGGGCGACGACACGGGCCCTGACGACGCAACCGACGACGCGGCCGGGGACGCAACGTGGTCACCCACGAGCTTCTCGGGGGCCAGCCTCGAGACCTTCCTGGGCCACGCGGTGGAGCGCAAGCTGCACGGTGTGTTGCGCTACCTGATGGGGAGCACGTGGAACCAGCCCTGCCCAGAGGAGGACCTGGTGGACCAGGTCCGGCGGCTCTTCATCCGCTGGGTGGACGACGAGGATCGGTTCTGCCTGGCAGCCACCGGCTGGCTCCAGGCCCACCTCGATCCTCTCGATGGGCCGGACGACGACCAGTCGGGACATGTCGCCGCCCTGTCCGATCCCCCCGCGGGACCGCAGCGGCCACCCGCCTGGGCCTGCCCCGACAGCGCGCTGCACCGGGCGCCCGAGGCCTGGCTGCCCGTGTCGGGGGCGCGGCTCCACCCCACTGGCGCGCTGGCTGTGCCCCGGCGCAGCGCGGAAGGCCAGGCGCTGCTCGCGGTGGAGAGCGACGACGCGCTGGCCGTCAATCCCAGGCTGGGCGGCGAAGGGGCGGGCCCTCGCGCCTGGTGGACTCACGCCAGGTTGCGGCCGTGGGCAGTGCTCGCACCGGGCAGCCTCTCCGCGGCCGGCGAGGTGCTTGAGCACGCCAGCGCGCTCCCCAACGCCGAGGTGGTTCGAAGCCACGGCCCCAGGCTGCTCGCCTGGTACAGACCCGGGGTTCTCGCGGGTGGCAGGGCCCGAACGAGGCAGCTCCACCTCGACCTCCCCTGGCACTCCGCTGGGCAAGGGGAGCCCGATCTGCTCGCCAGGCCTGGAGAGCGCATCTGGCCGGGCCGCCTCTGGGCGAGCTGCCCTCTCGACCTCTGGCCGAACGCGGAGGAGCGACGGCCGAGCCAGCTCCGGAAGCTGCTGAAGCGTGGCCTCAACGCCGATGGCGAGAGTCCCCTGGAGAGCTGGCTCGAACGCCACGCCTTCCACGCACCGGGCTGGGCGGAGGGCACGGTGGTCCACGCAGGGAGGGCGACGATCACCGACCGATACGGCCTGCCCCGCGGCTGGCGGCTGACGCTCGAGATCGCGCTCGACGCTCCGAGACGGCGCTGGCTCGTCCTGCCCGACGGCCGCCTGGCGCCGCTGCAGCAGACGACGGGCTCCGAGATGATGCCTTGGCGCGAGGACGGGTCCACACCGGACCTGTGGCTGGAGCTGCCCGAGGACGACGCGAACACCGTCATGGACATGGACGAGATCTGGTTCAGCGGCGAGACAGGTCTCCTGCTCGACGGGGCGGCGTACTCGCGAGGGGCATTCGTGCTCGAGGGGCCCGCTTCGCTCGTGGTCCAGTCGGGGGAACACAGGCACCGGCGGCGTCTCGATCTCGAGCCCGAAGCCCCACCCCCTCCGGGCCCTGCGGTCACGCCGCGCGAGCTGCTCCGTTGGCTGGCCCTCGATCCCTACGGCTACTCGAAGGCCCTCTCCCGCTCGCTGGACAGAAAGGCCCTGCCCCAGGGCTGGGTCGAGCGGCTTGGCGAGGTGCTGTCCACCGCGCGGTTGGAGGCCCCGGCCGTGATGCCCGATGCATGGCGGGCTCCCCTCGCCGCTCGTCCCACGGGGGCCCGGCGCGTCCACGATCCCATGGCCACGGCCGTCCGCTTCGCCAACGAGGAGCGGCCGGTCGCCAAGCGCCCCCGTCCTCGCAGCGCCTGGGGCTGTGGCTGCGGCTACTGGCGCAGCGAGGGAGAGCATCGCTGCACCTGCCCAACATGTGGAGATGCGCTGACCCTGCGGCCCGTGGAGCAGGATGGCGCCAAGCTGTGGGGGCTGCTGCTCCCCGAGCCCGTCCTGCATCCCTGGCGGCTGGTCTCGATCGCGGTGCTGCTGGGGCTGCTCCCCGACGAGCTGACGCGGTTGCTGGCCTCCCACGGGCCGGCGCCCGTGGTCCAGCAGATCCGCGAGACGGCCCGGGATCCCCTTGCCTGCGGCCACGCGCGGCTTGCGCTGCCGACGAGCCATCCCCGCGCGCTGTCACGAGAACGCCAGCGTCGGCTCGGCGCCGCGATCCACGTGCTGCGCGAGCTGGCCCGCGCGGGTGACCTGCTGGACCGGCTCGTCATCGTCCACCTGCCCCAGCTTCCGGTGGCGCTCCAGCCCAACGGCCTGCCGGTGGGCACACCGGCCCTGGTGGGCTCACCCCTCACCGTGGCCTACCGCAAGGTGGACGCCGCGGCCAAGCGGCTGCGGGACATGAGCCGTGGCGCGTCCCCCACGCTGCGCCTCGCCGCGCAGATCGCGCTGCAGGATGCCGTGGCCGGCTTGTTCGGACGGCCCGACACCGGGAGCGGCGAGGACGGAGGCGTGGACAGCCTGGCTGGGTTGCTGCGGCGCCTGCTCCCCTGGACCCGGCCGCCCGGGCTGCGGCAGGGCTGGCCCGGGCTGGTGTCCATCGCTGGATCTCCCGCGGACCCGGATGAGCAAGGGACCGAGACCATCTGGCTGCCCAGGCCCATGCGCCTGCCGCGGAACGCTGGGCCGGCGGTGCCCCCGGTGCCCGACGGGCCTGATCCTGGAGAGGTCGGGTGGGCAGCAGGCCTTGTGCCCGAGCACCGCGCCGTGATCGAGGCGCTGCCGGTGACCGTCCTCGATCGCTATCGCGGCTACACCTTCCAGCGGACCGAGGTCGACGACGAGCAGCTCCGCGCCCACCTGGCCAGCCTGGACGCGGTCTGGATCATCAACGGGCTGGACCACACCGAGCTGACGGAGGTGCTCGCCACGTTGGGCCACCTGAGTGCCGGCCGTGCCCGGCGCTTCAACGCCACGACGCTCCGCCGCAAGCTGCTGGCGGCACTGGGCGACGCCATCCTGGGTGACGACCGCGATCCACATCGAGACTGGCGACACGAGCCCCTGGGCGTGAACATCGAGCCAGAGCCCACCCATCGAACCTGGGTGGTGCTGGGTGCCTCGGCGGAGCCCCTGCCCACGCTCCACCCCCTGGAGCCACAGCCCGCGACCCATGGGGCCTGGGAGCAGAGATGGGCCCGCGAGCGGCTCGATCGAAGCCTGTGGCCCCGGATGATCGCGCTGCTGTCCGCCTTCGACGCGCCCAGCGGCCCGCCGCTCGATCTCGATGGCATGGGGCTCCCGGCGCCCACGCCACCCGCCGGGCTTGGGGCCCTCGTGGCCACCGCACGGCTGTTGACCCAGGCGACCTCGGATCCGGGGCCGCTGGTGGAGCTCCTCTGCCTGGATGTGCCTTTGATGCTGCCCAGACGACGCAGCGCTGCGGAGCGCGCGCTCCTCGACCGCCTGGAACCAGCGCTGCCCGGCGAGGGCCCTGCGGCGCGCCTGGCTCGACGCGCGTGGGTTGCCGCGCTCGGCTGTTGGTGGGTAGGCCCGCCCTCGAACGAGCACCCGTTGGGATGGATGCGCACGATGGACGAGGCGGGCGCACCCCAGGGCTGGCGTCGAGCCGTACCGACGCGGGGCGGCACCGCCTGGCTGCTGTGGCCGGGGATGCGCGTCGTCACCGATCCCCTCGGCTTCCTCGCCGATGACGCCTCCCTGGAAGCGTCGTGGTCGCCCGGCCTGCGCCTGCTGTTCGGGACGCCATTCCCGCTCGATCCCCTGCCAGCCTGGCTGACGGATGACGTGGATGAGGGCCGGGACGACGTGACCAGGCCCGCGGCCACGGCCGACACCCCGCCCGACGTGCAAGAGGCAGCCCTGCCCGCACCCGAGCCGGCCGACGCCCCACCGGACGACGCCCCAGCCGACGACGCCGGCGTGGGACTGCTCGACACTTCAATCGCCGCCTGGCTGGCGGCCCGCCGAGGACACCATGGACGATAGCAGGACCCTCGTGAGCGCCGGGGAGCTGCGGCTCGATCCCCTGCTCCTGTTCGATCCCCTCGATCCGGCCGGCCTCGACCTGCTGGTGGCGGCGCCGGGCCTGCAGGGGGCGAGCTTCCTCGGCCAGGCAGCCCTGGCCCGGGCGCCCCACGAGCCCCTGGCGGCAGACACCACCCACGCCTTCCGCGCCACCGTCCTCGCGGAGCTGGCCCGCGCCATCGAGCGATGCCCCCGCAGCCCGGACATCGAGCGCCGCCTGCTCGCCTGGATCGAGGCCCTGGGGCAGGGCGGCGCGCGGGCGCTCCACCTCCCCGGCCAGGCCCGCTTTTCCCGCATCGTCAGCAAGGCGGACGCGACCCTGGTGGTCCCACACCCCATCACCATCCCCCTGGTGGAGGGAAGTGACGAGCTGGTCCCGGAGCTACACGGGCCGGCCCACCTCGAGGCGCGGCGCTGGTTCGCCCGCCAGGCCGCCGCCGCGGAGGACATCAGCGCCGAGCTGCGCGCCGAACTGGAGGCCTCGTGGGCTGGCGGGATCCGCGAGCCCATGGACATCTACCTGCAGGTGCTGCTGCAGTACTTCTCGGGCACCATCGAGGGGCTGGACCGCGACGCGGACGACAACCCCATGCTGGAGCACCTGACGGAATTCCAGCTCGAGGCCTACCAGTACGCCAAGGGCATCCTCCGCCGCTACGGCGGCGTGTTCCTGGCCGACGTCGTGGGCCTTGGCAAGACGTGGATCGCGATGGCCCTGCTCAAGCACCTGCAGGACCGCTATGGGCAGCACGCGGTGGTCATCGCGCCGCCCGCGGTGCTGCCCGCATGGGACCGGCTGGCAGGGGAGCACAGGGTCGAGCTGCGGGGCGTCTCGCTGGGCAAGCTCGAGGATCTCGCGCGCTACGAGGATCGCGAGGTGCTCGTCATCGACGAGTCCCACCACTTCCGCAACACCGGCACGCGCCGCTACGACGAGATCTCCCGCTGGCTGCGCCCCGAGGGCCAGGCCTCCTCGCGCCGCGTGCTGCTGCTGTCGGCCACGCCGCAGAACAACGATCCCTCGGATGTCCTCAACCAGCTCCGGCTCTTCCCCGACAGCTACACCCGCCTGCCCTTCGTGGGCGAGTCGCTGGACGGCTGGTTCCAGGAGGTGCGGCGGGGCCAGGGCTCCCTGACCAGCCTGCTGCAGCACGTGGTGGTCCGCCGGACCCGGCGCTTCATCCAGGCCGCCTACCCCGACGCCACCTTGAGGGTACGGGACGACTCCGGCGCCCTGGTCCGCGTCCCCCTGCGCTTCCCCCGCCGGATCTCGGGCGCGGAGCAGTGCCTGCGCTACCGCCTCGACGAGACCTTCGGCCGCGATCGCTACGACGTCGTCATCCAGGCCTTGGCCGCCATGGAGTACCCGCTGCACGGCCTGGCCGCCTACCTGCTGCCCGAGCACCAGGGGCGAGACGAGGTCCGGGGCCTGCAGCGCAGCGGTCGGGGGCTGCGGGGGCTGTACAAGGTGCTGCTGCTCAAGCGCCTGGAGAGCAGCGTCCACGCCCTGCGCCTCACGCTGGAGCGCCTGGTGGGGCGTATCGAGGAGGCCGAGGACCTGCTGCGGCGGAAGGGCAAGGTGCGCGCCCGGGTGGCCGTGGCCAGCCAGGACACCTCCAACGACGAGCTGCAGGACGTGGTGGCGTGGGACGAGACGCTGCTTCCCGCGCGCTGGTTCGACCGGGTTCGGCTCGAGGGAGCCCTGGAGCGCGACAAGGAGCAGATCGCCGGCCTGCTGCGCGGGCTGCGCGAGCTCGACATGACCCGAGACGGCAAGCTGGCCCGCCTGGACGCCTGGCTCTCGAGTCGGCCGCCTCGCAGCCACCGGACCCTCGTCTTCACCCAGTTCGCGGATACGGCCGCCTACCTCGGCGAGTACCTCGGGCAACGGCACGGCCGAACCGCGGTGGCCACGGGCGGCGGTGGCAACAAGCTCACCCTCGCCCGCCGCTTCGCCCCCCGCGCCAACCACGCCGAGATCCCCGTGGACCGGCAGCTCGACCTGCTGGTCTCCACTGACGCCTTGAGCGAAGGCGTCAACCTGCAGGACGCCGACACCCTGGTCAACTACGACCTGCATTGGAACCCGGTGCGCCTGATCCAGCGCGCCGGTCGCATCGACCGCATCGGGTCGGAGAACGACGATATCCATGTGGCGAGCTTCCTGCCCGAGCGGGCCCTCGAGGCCCGGCTGGGCATCGAGCAGGTGCTGCGGAGGCGCATCGAGGAGTTCCTGGCGGTCTTCGGCGAGGACAGCGCCGTGCTACCCGCCGACGAGCTGCCGGACGAGGAGTCCATGGCCTCGGCCTACACTGGCCAGGCCTTCGAGCAGGCGGAGGCGAGCGACGAGATGGACGGCCTGAGCCGGCACGTGGAGCGCCTGCTCCACCTGCGCCGCAGCGATCGCACGCGCTACGACCGAGTGGCCGAGATGCGGCTCGGCCAGCGAGCCGTCTCCACCGCCGACGCCCCCGCCGTCGTGGCCAACCGCGTGGGTTGGTACTGGTCCTTCCGCGGGGTCCTGCTGGGCGAAGAGTTGATGGAGCTGGACGACCTGCGGGGCCTGGACCTGCTCTGGGAGCACGCCGAGGCGGGCCAGCCCGAGGGCGAACGCGCCGAGCGGGCCCGACAGCTGGCGGCGCTGATGGAGCGGGCCCGGCTGGAGTTCGAGCCCCAGGCCGAGCTGTTCCTGCGCCAGCGGCAGCATCCCCGGCTCTCGCCCGCCGAGACCTGGGTGCTCGACCGCCTGGACCGCTACCGCGAGGGCTGCGTGGCCACGCGGCTGCCGCTGGTGGACGAGCTGAGACGCTGGCTCCTCGAGGGCCACGCCAAGCCCCGGCTGCGCCGCGCCGCCAGCGCCTGGCGTCGCTCCAAGCTCAGCGCCGAGTCCGTGTTCCAGGAGCTCCGCGGTTTGTACGCGCGCTTCCCACCTAGGCCGGAGGTGCTGGGAGAGGCTCAGCTCGTCGGGGGCGTCATCGGTGCCGGGACAAGGCCGTAGGCCTCGCACCACTCCTCGGCCAAGCGGCGAAGCACGGCGCGGATCTGGTGGAGACCCTCCCGCTCGATCTGCCGCACACGCTCCCGAGAGAGGTCGAGCTCACGCCCTACCTCGCTCAGCGTCGCGGGCTCGCTTCCGTCCAGGCCGTAGCGTCGTCGCAGCACGAACTGCGTGCGGGGCAACAGATCCTCGACCGACCGGGCGATCTGCCGCTCGGCCTCGATCTGCCAGGCCTGCTCGGCGGGAGTCGGAAGCTGCGACGAAGGGACCCAGTCGAGGATCGTGCTCCCGTCCGAACCCAGGATCAGCGAAGCGGGCGGGCCCGATCGGCGCGCGGCCAGCCAGCCCTTCACGACGGCCAGCTCGACCTCGGCTTCCTCGGCCAACTCCTCAAGCGCCGGGACGCAGCCCTCCCGGAGCCGAAACGCCACCTCGGCACGCCACAGGCGCCACCAGCCTTCGCGCACGTGGTTGGTCACCCGCAGCGGCCTGCGCGTGGTCCAGGCCTCTCGCTGCGCCGCCACGCGCACCCAGTTGAAGGCGTAGGTGGACAGGGACGCACCCCGCACAGGCTCGTACGAGTCCACCGCCCGGTCCAGCCCTTCGCAGGCCGCGACCAGCAGCTCACCGCGCACAACGCGGGGCAGGCCCGACCGCTGCAGGCCCCACACCGCGAGCCGCAGGTTCGACGCCCAGAGCCAGTGCCGCACGGCGTCGTGCCGCTCCACCCAGAGATCGAACGCGGCCCTCCAACCTGCCGCAGCCCCGCCGCACGCAGCACGATCCGGGAGCCACTCGAACCGGAGCCAGGACAGCATCCGAGCGCGCACGATGCGAGGAGCACCATGGCGCTCGTCCCGTAGCAGTCGCAGCAACCGGGCGCCCACGCGGGACGCCCTGACGTCGCGGTGGTCGCCATCCAGCAGTGATCGCGCTGCTGCGGCGATCCCCGAGCCGAGGGCCGAAGGGAAGGGATCGTGACCGCAGCGGGTGACGCTGACGTTGTAGGCCTCGGCGAGCGCGGCGCCCTCAGGGCCCGCCAGCGCGACCGCGAGCGCCATGGCCTCGCAGGCCTCGAGCTCCAGCCACTTCTCCCGATGCAGCGCCTCGTCGTAGCCCTCGGCCCGGGACGCATCGAGGGCTCGGTGGAGGGGGTTTTGCCCGTCCGGGAGCGGACCCTCGGTCGGGGGGGGCGGTTCGCCAGGCGTGGCGAAGCCGCGCAGGGCGGTGAGGTCGGCGAGGAAGTCTGGGAAGGGGGTGGTGATGGAGACACTCGAGCCGGTTCTGATGCGACGACACCGGGAGCGGAGGACAAGGATACCCCACACGCGATGCACCAACGCCACAACCGTGGTGCACGGGTCGGCCCCCAGCCTTGGGAGAGGTGTGCCTTCCCCTTGGTCCGACCCGGCCGGGGGCCATGCAAACGGTAACGCTTCACGAAGATGTTCGAGCGCGCCCACTGCGGAGCCCGCCACCGGCTCGCCCCTCATGGGGATAGCACCTTCGACAGCGGAGCTGATGGAGGCTTCCTGTCCTCACTTGGAGAACGAAGATGAAGATCGATCCATCGCGCCTGGTCTGGATGAAGAACGTCAACCGCGGCGACGTGAGGTACGCGTACTTCCACGCAGAGGAGGAAGAACCCCCGGTTTCCTCGCCGCCCGACCACCTCGAGTTCAAGCTCCACTGGCCCCTCCACAATGGCGGGAAGAACGCGTCCACGCCCAAGGTCGGCGACCTGCTGCTGGTCTGGCAGAAGAGCCGGATCACCCATCTCGTGGAGTTCCTCGATGACGTGCTCATCGACGACAAGGATCGCTGGCCGAACCACCCCTGGAGGCGTCGCGTGAGGGCCCTCTGGTACGCGGATCCAGCCCACGAGGCCCCATACTTCGAGGATCTGACGGGAGTGCGCTACCACCCCCAGAGCGGCCTCGCGCTCCGGCTTCGCAGGCTGACGCCTCTCGCGAGAACCTGGGGTGACAAGGGTGGGCTCCCTGCCTTCCAGGACCACGTCGTCGGCTGCCTTCTGGGCGAGGACGCCGAACTGCGGACGACTGAGGAGGGAGCCGTGGAGGCCGTGAGGACGCGGCCTGCCTCGAGGGGACAAGGCTTCTCGCGCGACGCCGAGTTCAACAAGGTCATCGAGCTCCACGCCATGGCCGCCGCCAGGAGGCACTTCGAGGGCTTGCGCTGGAAGGTCGAGGACACCTCGGCCACCATGCCGTACGATCTTCGCTGCACCAAGGGCCGCCACCGACCGCTCTTCGTGGAGGTCAAGGGCACGACCGGAGACGGCAGCCACGTCAACCTGACCAAGAACGAGGTCCAGCACGCCCGTCTCCACCCGGGGCACTGCGCACTGTTCGTGCTCCACGGGATCAAGGTCACCTGGGACGACGAGGGACTACCACATGCTGCGGACGGGGACGCCCACATCATTCATCCCTGGCACCCAGTGCAGGAGGCCCTCCAGGCCCTGACCTACCGCTATCGGCTTCCAGGCTGACATCGACGAGGGCGTCCAAGCGGCATCGGCATGCCCCGACGCCACGCGGCCGTCGCATCGCGAATGATGGGGTGGCCTCATCCGGGCCACCACCAATGATGCGGGGGGGACGCTCTCGAGGCAGTCCCAGCCGGGGCCGTTTCGTCTTCGCGTTATGGCTGTGGAGGATTCCAGCCACAGATGCCCTTGGTCTCCGATGACGAGTCTTGGCCCGCCTGCAAAAGCAGGGGTAGTCTCTGTCTATGGAAGTTCGAGAACGGAGGACTTGCGGATGAACAAGCGCAGCACCAGTCGGAAGTCGACTACCTTGGGGCTCGACGCATC
>CAZHIK010000123.1:9623-13495 GCA_964532635.1 uncultured Enterobacterales bacterium | reverse complement strand
ATGGCCTCCGCAGCCTGGGAGGCGTCCTGCTCCACGGCGTCCTGCTCGGCGCCCCCGAGAGGGGTCACCTGGCGGTTGGCCACCAAGGCCGCGTCGATGCGGTGCTGCGCGGTGTTCTCCTCCTCGTCGTCCAGCTCGTCGTCGATGGTGGCCGAAGCGGCGGCGTCCCGCACGCTCCGGGCCTGCTCGGTGCACTCCGCGCACGAGGCCAGGTGGTGCTCGGCCGCAGCACGGCTGGCGGTGGCCAGGATCTGGGGGACGAGGGCCACGGACACCAGGATTCCGGGAGGCAAGTGCCCGGCACCACGCTCGGCTCCCTGGAGCCGCCGCATGTGCTCCACGCCGCGCCGCGCCGCAGCCATGATCGCCGCGGCCAGCAGGGTGTCGAGCTCCCGCAGCTCTCGCTCCAAGGCCTCGGCCACCGCGGCGTTGGCCAGCACCCGCCGGGTGACCGGGTCGTCCACCATGAGGGAGTGGTGGGAAAGCAGCTGCCGAGCCGCCGCGCGCAGGTGAGCCTCGACCTGCCTGGCGGCCTCCTCGTCGCCCTGGAGCGCGCGCTGCACGGTGCGGTTGTCCATGTCCTTGTCTGCTCTGGTTCGAGCTGGGCTCCAGGGAAGGATAACCGAGTTAGGGACCACGCCCACGGAACGAGGAACACCCCGCGCAGACCGATGGCCGTCAAGGACCCAGTCCCGCCCCTCGAGCCCCCCAGCGTCCTGGTCGTCCACCCCGACGACCGGCTCCTCGAGGCCCTGACCCGGGTCCTCGAGCGGCAGGGTCATCGGGTGCACGCGGTGGGTGACGCGGAGCAGGCCCGAGCGACCACCGTCGCCCACCGACCGGATCTCGCGCTGGTGTCCCTGGAGCTGCCCGCACCCAGCACCAGCGAGCAGCTGCTGACCTGGCTCCAACACGAGCACCCGGAGACCGTGTGCATCGTCCTCACCGCTGCAGGCGATCCCTCGCGGGCGTTCGGGGCACTGAACGCTGGCGCCACCGACTACTTCGAGATCCCGATCGAGGACTGGGACCGCTTCGGCCAGGTGCTGCGCAATGCCTGGGCGGTTCGGGAGCTGAGGCGTGAGCGGGATCGGCTCCAGGAGCTGGCAAGCCTGAACAGCTCCCAGGGCCTGGAGCACATCATCGGTCACAGTCCCGCCATCCAGCGTCTGCGCGAGCTGGTCCTCCGAGTGGCCGCCATCCGTGTGCCAGCCCTCGTGCTCGGCGAGAGCGGTACCGGCAAGGAGCTGGTGGCCCGAGCACTGCATGCGGCCAGCCCCTGGCGACGCTCACCCTTCGTGGACCTCAACTGCGCCGCCATTCCCGCTCCCCTGCTCGAGAGCGAGCTGTTCGGCCACGAGGCCGGTGCGTTCACCGGCGCCGGGCGGCCTCGCACCGGCCTGCTCGAGATGGCCGGCGAGGGCACGGTCTTTCTGGACGAGATCGGAGAGCTGCCCCTCGAGCTGCAGGCCAAGCTGCTGCGGGCGCTGGGCGCCGGCAGCTTCCGCAGGCTGGGCAGCGGCCGCGCCGTCCCCCTGCGCGCCCGCGTGGTGGCCGCCACCAACCGGGACCTGGGTGCCATGGTGCGCGGGGGTAGCTTCCGTGAAGACCTGCTGTATCGCCTCGACGTTGTGGATATCCGCGTCCCGCCCCTGCGAGAACGGCGCGAGGACATCCCCCTGCTCGTCTGGTACTTCATCGATCGCTTCGAGCGCACCCACGGCCGTGCGGTGCGCCGCATCTCTCCACGAGCCATGGCGCACCTGTGCGCGGCCGAGTGGCGCGAGAACAATGTGCGGCAGCTCGAAAACGCCGTGGAGCGGGCGATGGTGCTGTGCAGGGGAGAGGAGCTGGGGCTGGAGCTGTTCGAGGACCGCGTCCACAGGGTCGAGCCCGTCGATGGACTGCGCCCCTCCCCCAGCGGAACCCGCATCGGTTCGGATCTGCTCGACCTAAGCTACCGCGACGCCAAGCAGAGGGTGGTCGAGCGCTTCTCTCGAGCCTACCTCGAGGCCCGCCTGGCCCAGACAGGCGGCAACGTGGCCGAGGCAGCCCGCCGCTCCGGTCAAGAGCGCCCCAACTTCCGCCGGCTCATGAAGCGCTTTGGCGTCACCCGATAGCCGGCCTATTCCATCGCCAGCTTGGCCTCGCCGTCCTCGAATGTGGCTCCCACCCAGTCCATAGGGGAGCCGGGGAGCTTGCGTACCAGTCGAGGGATGGTGCGCATCACCAGCTTCCGATTGGCCTGACAACGCGCGACCAGGTCTGGCTGGTCCTGCAAGAACCGCTCGGTCGCCTCGAGCTGTGCGGCGGTAGCCAGGGCGGTCGCCGCGAAGGCCCGCTCGGAGGCGTCGAGATCGACCGCGTCGATGCTGGCCCGCAGGGGCTCCTCCGGCACCTCGACAGGCCGAAACAGGCGGGCCTCGATGCGCGCCACCACCCGCACAGCCTGGGGTCCAGCCGCTTCGATGGTCAGGCGGTGGATCTCCACAGCGTGGCGCTGTCGGAACAGGCCGTCCACGAAGATGGGGAGGTCGTAGTAGGCCCCGACGACCTCGATCTCCAGCCCCACCACCTGGGTGAACGCTTGGCGCTCGAGGGGCTCGAAGCGCAATGCGCCGAGGGCGAGCTCCGATGACTCCGCTTGCATCCGCAGCAGCTGGGCCAGGTTCTCCTCCTCTCCGGGCAGCAGCGCCGGAGAGAGCCGAGCCCGCGCGGTATCCAGCTGCTCGGAGAGTCGATCGGCGGCCCGCACCACGTCGATGGCCTCGACTCGCTGCTGGAGTGAGGGCCCCGGCTCCGGGGGTGGTTCGGCGCTCCCGAGCAGCAGCCCAGCGGCGACGGCCAGCACTGTGCAGAGCAGCACACCGAGCCACAGCAGGGGAGCGACGCCCGAGCGGGCGCTCGGGGAGGCAGCCATGGGCCTAATCGAGGTAGTAGGACGGCCCCGTGCTCATCACGCGGCCCTCGAGGATGTCCAGCACGTCCTCGAGGATCTGACGCTCCTTGCGGGTGGAGCTCGGCACGTCCAGCCACTCGTAGATGGCGCCGGTGAACTCGAGGTTGGCCGAGATGATGTCCTTCTCGACCTGCTCGTGGATCAGCAGCCGCACCTCGACCCGACCGGAGCGGTTGCGGATCTCCATGAGCACGCGGAAGCGGATCTTCTCTGGGATCCGCGTGCCAGCGAAGGTGTTGTAGATGTAGTCCGACGTGCCGTGCACCCACTCGGTGGAGATCACGCCACGCTCACGATCGACACGGGAGACCGGGTAGCGATCGCTCATCACCTGGAGGGATGCGTCCCACACCGACTGGAAGTCGGCGTTGAAGTTACCGAAGACGGGACGCTCCTCGTAGGACGGCAGCTTGTCCTCGGGGAAGGGTGGCGGCACGCAGGCCACCGCCAGCAGCAGGCTCGCGAGCAGGAGCTGGGTGAGGAGGCGGGGAAGGCGCATGGAGACCTCTGGGGAGCCTGGACGTGAGCGCGGCTGCTGGGCAGAGCATCGATCGGGCAGGCCCGTGACGAAGAGAGGATAATGGAGGCCGACGGTCCCGAGCAAGCCGCCGGGACACTTCGAGTGGAGTGCGCATGGACATCCTGGTTGCCCTGGACGGGTCCACGTGGAGCGACGCCGCCACGAGGATGGCTCTCGATCTCTGCAAGGGCGCGGCCAGCCCTCCCCGCCTCACAGCGATCCACGTGGTGAGCGTGGTGCGCATGACGGGCAAGCGGCTCCGGGACCTGGCGGGCTTTCTGGGCTTCGAGCCGGTGATCGTGCCAGAGAAGGTCGAGGCCTTCTACCGCCAGCGGGGCGAGGAGCTCCAGGCGGGCTTCGCCCAGCGCTGCGACGAGGAGGGTCACGCCCACC